>QKEI01000249.1 GCA_003251795.1 Candidatus Muproteobacteria bacterium | reverse complement strand
ATGTGAAAGATACTGAATAAGCGCTGGGCTTCGCAGAGCCGCGCACCGTTATTGTGTTGTCAGTTGGAAGTCCAAATCTTTATCGTGTGGTCACGACTGGCAGAGGCGAGAGTGGTACCGTCAGGAGAGAAGGCTACCCCTTGTACATAACCTTCATGACCTTCAAGGCTTTTCACGACGTTGCCGCTTTCTGCATCCCATACACTGACACTGGACGCAGCGCCCCCGGCCGCCAACCATCTACTGTCAGGCGAGAATGCAAGGGAGAGTATTGAGTGGCCCACATCGGCAAATGTGCGAATAAGCCTGCCGCTTTGCGGACTCCAGAGCTTGATCATGTTCTTGGCTCCGCCCGAGGCGAGCCATTTACCGTCCGGGGAGAATGCCAGCGACAACACCACATCTTTGTGGCCTAAGAGAGTGGTCATACCGATACCGCGCGTCAGATCCCACAGCCTGACCTCCTTGTCCGCACCGGCCGATGCCAATACGGTGCCGTCGGGTGAAAACGCCACGGCTAACACGTCATCGCCATGACCGCCTAGGGCATAGAGCAGATCTCCCGTATCCACATCCCATATGAAAACCGTGCGATCCTTGCCGCCAGCTGCGAGTCTCTTGCTGTTGGGTGAGAATGCCACGCTATAGAGGGCGTAGTCGGCCCCCCGGAAACGGCGCGTAGCCGTGCCGCTGTGAGCGTCCCAAAGACGCACCGTTGCATCGTCGCCCGCGGACACCAACCACCGACCATTGAGTGAGTACGCTACTGAATTGATAGACCGCCCGTGTCCCCGCAGTATCCGGTCTGACTTTCCAGTCGCCACATCCCACAAGCGAATGGTCTTGTCATAGCTGCCAGACGCCAGGGTTCGACCATCGGGCGAAAATGCTACAGCCTGCACCCAATCCTTGTGACCTGTCAGCGTACGCGCCAATACATCGGGCAGCGTCGCGCTTCTAGAAGCAACCGGAGCCAAGGACTGTGGTGGACCGTTCATGGCCACTAATTGCGCGTTCGCCGTCGGTGCAGGCGCTGTTGGCTGTGATTGGCTTGCCGTCGCAGTAGCTGGCGGTTCCGGTGCCTCAACCTTTTCGCGCAGCGCCGCCTGTGACGGGCGGTTGGCTTGTCGTTTCTGCCCGCCCGTATCGGTCGGGTCTCCGGTAAGGCCGCGAAAGTATTTCACAACGCCGGGCAACATGGTCTTTACGTTCGGTTGGTAGAAGGCCGCTGCCCCGGCGGCGACCCCTCCAAGCAACACGATCGCCACCAGCCAGCGCCCGCCGGAGCGTCGCCGCACGTGCCGCGTGGTTCGGCGCGGCTGCGGCGCTACCCGCGGCGGCAAAGAGTTCGTAGCCGATTGTTTGCTCGGAGCGAACACGGCAGGTGTCGGTGCATGCGCCCGGCGCGTTGCGCCCTTCCCCATCAAAGCATCCTGTAAATCACGCGCCGACTGAGGCCGCTCGTTGCCGTGGATACGCAGCGCCCAATCGATCGACTCAAGGATGTAGGCGGAGTACCGGCCATTGCCGACCTCAGTCGCCGGTGGTAATGGGTCGGGGGCATAACGCAGCACGGCTTGGTGACGTTCGATAGAAGAAACCGGGCGCTTACCGCTAATGCACCGGTACAGGCTCGCACCGATCGCATAAACGTCGGTCGCCGGGCCCCGCTTGCCACCGTTAGGGTATTGCTCGATCGGGGCATAGCCCGGGGTAAGGGCTACCGCCTGGTTGGCTCCCGGCCCCACCAGGGCTTGGCGCGCCGAGCCGAAATCAATCAGCATCGGACTGGAATCTTCACGTAGGTAGATGTTCTCCGGTTTGATGTCGAGATGCAGCAGTGAGGCCTCGTGTACCGCGTGCAAGCCGTTCAGGATCGGCAGGAATATCCGCAACAACGCCGGCTCATCAAGGCACGGGCCATCATGCCTGAGATAGCGCGCCAGGCTCTTACCCTTCTCGTACTCCATGACCATATAGGCCGTACCATTGGCCTCGATGAAGCGTAATACCCGTACGATGTTTTCGTGCTTGAAACGCGCAAGCGCCTGGCCCTCTTTGAGGAATTCCTTGAGACCGACGCGATACGTCACCACCGTATGATCCTCGGCGTTGGCAATGACGTCGGTCTGCCCCTTGCGCCGGGCGATATCCTGCGGCAGGTACTCCTTGATTGCTACCTGGGTCCCAAGCTGTGTGTCATGTGCCAAGTAGGTAACGCCGAAACCACCGTGCCCGAGAACGGCCTCGATGGTGTACTCAGCAAGCTGATGACCGCGCGGCAGCGCATCTTTGTAGAAATTTGTCATTACGTCCTATGTGGCTTTCTGTTCGCGTGTGGCTTTACCGGGGCGCGCTCCGCTGCCGCCCACCTCGGTACCGTACTCCACTGGCTGCCAAAACACGTGCAACTACAGTGCCATCTCCGACGGTAGGCCCCTCCGAGTCTCCGTTAGTATCATGCCCCAGCCGCCGCTCGTCGGGTCCGGCGTCGACGCTTGTCGGCCCGGGACCCGCCCTGGGGGCCGCTAAAGGGGTTATCGCCGGAACGCAGCTCGATTCGCACCGGCGTCCCCTCAAGGTGAAAATCGGCACGTATGGTGCTGGCCAGATAGCGGCGGTAAGAAGCCGAAACCGCAGCCACGCGGGTGCCGTGGATAACAACTAGCGGCGGGCTTTTACCCCCTTGGTGCGCATATTTCAGGCGCACCGGCCCACCCCTGGCCCGGGGCGGTGCGCTCGCCTGCACGGCACGCTGCAAGGTGCGGTTAAGCTTCGGCGTGGCCAAGGTCCTACGGGCGGAAGCAAACGCTCGGTCAACCGAACGAAACAGACTCGCCGTACCGGTACAGTTCTTGGCTGATATGAAGTGACTGCGCGCGAAGCGGAGAAACGCCATCTTTCTTTCGAGCTCGCCTCGGACCCGCTGCTGCTGCGCCCGATCAAGCGCATCCCATTTGTTGACGGCCATTACCACGGATCGTCCCCGCTCCAGGACAAATCCAGCCAACATGGCGTCCTGTTCAGTAATCCCGGCAAGGGCATCGAGCACTAGGATTACCACGTTAGCCGCATCGATCGCTTGCAGCGTCTTGATCACAGAGTACTTTTCAACAATGCCCGCCGCCCTTGCGCGACGCCGAAGCCCCGCAGTATCAATCAAAACGTACTTTCGCCCCGCCCGCTGCAGGTTAATGTACACACTATCGCGCGTAGTGCCCGGTTGGTCCGACACGAGGACCCGATCCTCACCGAGCAATGCATTGACTAGTGTCGACTTGCCAACATTCGGGCGCCCAGCAATAGCGATCAACGGCGCGTCGGCGGCTTCACTGATCTCGTCAACACGGGGCAGCCCAGCCAGTACCTGCTGCATGAGATCATCAACGCCATCACCGCGTTTTGCCGAAATCGCTGCAGCTCGGCCTAGCCCGAGCTCATGGAACTCAATTGTGGCGAGCTGCGGATCCGTACCTTCAGTCTTATTGACGGCCAGCCATGTCGGCGCCGGCTGTCGCCGCAGCGCCTCGGCTATTTCCCGATCCACGCTGCTCAAACCTTCGCGCCCATCAACGAGGAAAATAATGGCATCCGCCTCGCGCAACGCGCGCTGCACATGCTCTCGCATCAGACCCTCGATCGCGCTCTGGGAGGTCGCTCGAGTGGTTACTTCCGACCAGCCGCTTAAACCACCGGTGTCGACCACCAAATAGGGGCGATCGCCTAATATACCGGCGGCGTACTGGCGGTCACGCGTCAATCCGGGGACGTCGGCCACGAGCGCACGGCGCGCGCCGCACAATCTGTTAAACAGAGTGGATTTGCCGACGTTAGGCCGTCCTATCAACACAACCACGGGCTTCATCGGCATAGGCGGCTGGCGCGGCTGCGGACGTGTCGTAATTCCATTGTAGGAACTGTAGGCGCTGTATCGACCATAGGAAGAACCAGCAGGAAATCCTCGTAAACTGCAGCTCGACTAACGGCGCTTGCTTTGTTCTCCCTCAATCTCAAGCGCCGCAAGCGTCCCCCCCTGATCCTGCAAGAAGAGCTTGTTACCGGACACAATGGCCATGCCCCGAATCGGACCGCTACCTACACGAGCCCGCGCCACGAAGTCACCGGATTCGGGCGCCAGCCAGTGCACATAGCCCTGAAGATCGCCGACCGCCAGGTAATCGCCCACCACAGCAGGTGGGTTCAGCAAGCGCGCGTGCAACTTATCTTGCTTCCACAGACTCGCGCCCGAGCGCTGGTCGAGCGCAATGACATTCCCCTCCGCGTCAGTGAGATAGAGGCTCGTGCCACCCACGGCCATACCGCTGTAGCTCGATTCCTCGCGCGACCACAGTACCCTTCCGGTCGTTCGGTCAAGCGCTACCACATTGCCTTGGTAACTGACCACGAATAGCGTATCGCCCACCACCAACGGCGGTGCATCCACGTCCACCAGTCGTTCGATTTCATTGCGTCCGCGCGGCCGTGCAACCGTGCGTTCCCACAGCGGACGGCCGCTCTCGAGATGAACCGCGATCAGCTTGCCACTAGCGAAACCGGTATACACAACGCCGCTATTGATCAGCGGTGTAGCGGTGCCCCTCAAGCTCAACGACGGTTGTGTGCGCTGCTGGGTCCAAAGCCGTTTGCCGTCTTGTGCCGATAAGCCCGTGATCCTGCCATCGATGGTCTGCACTACCACGATACCCGCGTCGGCTACCGGGCGACTGAGAATTTCTGTAGCAACCGTACTCTTCCAGCGTTGCTTGCCGTTCCCGGGCTCCAGTGCGAAAACCGTTGCGTTCTTGGTGCCCACCAGAACGAGTCCCTCACCGAACCCAATCGCCGCTGCCACCGGTACATTCAACTCGACGCGCCAGCGTTGCCGACCGGTATCAGCCGCGTACGCACCGACACGACCGTTTATGTCGACAGCATACAACGTACCTTCGTGCATGACCGGGGCAAGTTCAATGAATTTTCTTGTTTCACCCTTACCCACGCCTACCGACCAAAGCGTTCTTATTTTCGCGCTCGGCGTGAAGCTAACTAGCGGTGCGGGAGGTTCGACATTACTCGTACCGCTAGCGCATGCAGTGAGCAAGCCCACAATCGCCATTAATCCCAGCCGACTCATGTGTCCGTTTCCGGCCCCAAATCGTCCAGTTTCATGTTCAGCACAGGTAGGTAAGACGATGTCGCGTCTAGATGCTTAATCGCCCGTGCGTAGGCCTCACGCGCCGCTTGCTTATCTCCCTTGGCCACCAGCAGATCCCCGCGCAACTCCTCGTAGTCTGACTCAAACCCTGCGGTATCCTTGATCGAGATCAACGCCAGCGCGGCATCGATCTTACCGTCCGCCGCCAATACGCGAGCCAGGCGCAAACGCGCGGCGTGGCGCGTCCCCCCATCGCTTGCATGGTCAATAGCCCAGCGTAGTTGCCGCTGCACTTCTTCGCTTTGCTTGGCGTCAAAGCTAACCCGGGCGACCATCATAGCGGCCAGCCCAGCATAGGGCGTCTCAGAGTATTCGTCGATAATCTTGCCAGCAGTCTTGCGAACATCGTCGAACGCCTTCTTCCGGTAGTCTTGCAGTAACTGATCATAGAGTGCCGAGGCGGCGGCAGCTCGCTGTTGCTTGTAATCGGTCCAGTACTTGTTGCCGAAAAGAATCGCCAGACCCAACGCGATACCCACCAACAGCGCACTGCCGTAGGTCTTCCACCATTGTTTTAGCTTCTCTACTTGTTCCTGCTCGGTATAGGGATCACTCAATTTCGTCTCCGTTCTTCGTTACGAATACGCTACTACGCCAATCGATTACGCTACACGCTCATTCTTCGCTGCAATTACCCTTACGGCGCTGATGTTGAGTCTCGTGGTGTTATCGAGCGTCCGTGATACTCATGCCAGTTGCTGTTGCAAATAACTGCTGATCTCCGCTTGCGGTACTTGACGTTGTTCGCTGTCCTGGCGCAAGTCCTTGACCGTCACTATGTCTTGGCGGGTCTCCTCTTCGCCCAACAGCAGCGCGAACCGCACCCCCGCCTTGTCCGCACGCCGCAACTGACTCTTAAGATTGCCGCCGCCGCAGTTGCATAACGCCCGAATACCCTTGTCGCGCAAGTGTTCCGCCAACTTCATGCCCGCGCGCTCTGCTTGCGACCCGAGCACGGCGATATATACGGATGGGCCCTCGGCTTCGGCCCGGGCCCCTTGCTGGATCACCATCTCTACTAAACGCTCGAGTCCCAATGCGAATCCTATTGCTGGCGTTGGCTTACCGCCGAGTTGCTCAACCAGTTTGTCATAACGCCCACCACCGCACACGGTAGCTTGCGCCCCCAGGCGTTCAGTCGTCCATTCGAAAACGGTCCGAGTGTAATAGTCGAGCCCGCGCACCAAACGCTTGCTAACTACGTAAGCTATGCCGGCCCTGTCCAGTTGTTCCTTGAAGCCCATGAAGTGCTCACTAGACGCTTCGTCCAAGTGATCGAACAAACTTGGCGCATCCGCAATCAACTTCTGCATTTGTGGATTCTTGCTGTCAAGGATGCGCAGCGGATTGCTTTTCAGCCGCCGCAGGCTGTCCTCATCCAGCTGATCACGGTGCGACTGGAAATACTCGACCAGCTCTTTGCGATAGCCGGCGCGAGAATCCGGCATGCCAAGAGAATTAATCTCAAGCTGCAGCCCCTGCACATCGAGCATGCGCCACAGGCGGTTACCCAGCAATACGATTTCGGCATCAATGTCGGGCCCCGGCATGCCAAACGCCTCGACATCGAACTGATGAAACTGACGGTAACGCCCTTTCTGGGGACGTTCATAGCGAAACATCGGCCCACCGCTCCATAGACGCTGGGTTTGGTTGTGCAGGAAACCGTGCTCTATTCCCGCTCGCACGATGCTTGCTGTCGCCTCCGGGCGCAGCGTCAAGCTATCGCCGCTGCGATCCTGGAATGTGTACATCTCCTTGGCGACGATATCGGTAAACTCGCCAATAGAGCGCGCAAACAGCTCCGTTTTTTCCAATAATGGTACCCGGATCTCGCGGTACCCATAAGCCTCGAACACAGCGCGCGCGGCAGTCTCGACCTGCTGCCAGACGGATACAACGTCCGGCAACAGGTCATTCATTCCGCGAACGGCCTGTATGAACTTACTCACTGTGGCAGCCTCGCGCCGCGGTTAGGGAGATATGTTCTTATGTCTGACGGCGGATACTATGTACGCCGGGTGTCGTTGGCGGGGAACGCTAATTGCCCGCCGATGCAGTTGCTCCCAGCGTGAAACGTGCGACCAAACCTCTCTTAAATTGAGCGGCGTCAAGATACTTGCCATTAAACTCGACGCCAACGCCCTCGGGATTACCGACAAATACCGTAAACGGCGGTACGCCACTCAACGTAATACGCCGCCCCGCAGGGACCAACATATACAGAAGCTTATTGCCGCTCGCATCGCGAACGTCGGCCCATGACGTATCCCTCGTGTGCAGTATGAGTTGCGCCGTATCACGGGCTGCGGCCGGTTGACTAGAAGTAAGCGTTGAGTCTTGCGGGAGGACATCGGCGACGGGTGGTTCGGTCGAAACATCGGGCACAGGTCGCTCGCTAACCTCTGGCGGCGATGATTGAGAAGCGGCAACGTCAGCCGACTCAGCCGATATCGCCGGTGCTGGAGGCGTTTGTGTCTGCTCCACAGAAGCCTTCGCATCCGTGCTCTGCTCCTGCATTTGTATCGCAGACTCCGTCGGCACGGATCTCGAACTGCGCCCCTGCCACCAGACCACAGCTAACAGGATGAGGATACCAACCACGAGGAACGTGGCGAACCTGACAGCGCCGTCGCGCGTCGTTACCTCTCGTTCCGGCGTGAGTGTGCTGGGCCTCGTTGCGGGATACGTCCCATTGACACTCGCATAGGACTCAATAATTTCCTCCGGCTGTAGCCCCAGCAGCTGTGCATAATTGCGCAGGTAACCTCGCACATATGTCGGCCCTGGAAGCCTAGCGAAATCGTTCTCTTCCAACGCAGCGATCTGTTGAATCGACAAATTCAGCGTTTCCGCGACCTGCTCAGCGCTCAACCGCGCCTGCATGCGTGCCTCATGTAGCTTCTGTCCCGGCCCAGCGCCCAGCGCTCGACCTTTGCTTGGTTCGCTCATGTATTCACTTTCCCTTTAGCGACAAGCGGTGTAGTTCCTGCGCCTCCGGGGAGTTTGGAAACTTACCCTTGAGGCGCAGAGCATAACTGGCCTCAGCATCTCTTGCCTCCAAAGCGCTTTCGATCTTCACAGCTAATAGCAGGCTTTGCGGCGTATCCTGGCTGACCTCAAAGTAACGCTGAATGAAAGCCCGTGCTGAATAGGTATTACCAGAATCGAAGCTTATCTTGGCCATCTGCAATAACGCTTCAGGCAACTTCGCATCCAGTCGCAAGGCTTCGCGCAAATACCGCTCTGCGGGCACTGGCGCCGGTTTTTTCATCAAGCACATGCCGGCGTTCAAGTTGGCTTGGGCAGGCGTAGCGTATTGTGGGTTAGTCAAGGCCATGTCAAATTGCTTCACAGCCTGATCGACATCGCCACGCTCACAGAGAAAGGCCCCGTAATTGTTGCGGGCCTCCGCATTCTTCGGGTCTAGTTTCAGTGTCTTATTAAAATACTTTGCGGCATCGTCATAGTTTTTCATTCGCCATTGCAGCACTGCCATAACGTTGTTGGCAGCAGGGTTGTTTGGCTCCACCGCCAACGCTTTGGCGATGTGCTGCTGCGCAATCTCATATTGCTTCCTTTGCATATAGACCGCCGCTAGCTGCGTATTCAGCAAGACAATACTGTCCTTCTTGGCCTCCAACGCCGCGCGCTGCTCCTTTTTGGTAGCGCAGCCCGTCAAAGAAATACTTATTACAAGGATAGCACCTAGGAGCCGCCACATATCTCTACATATAGCCCACTACCTGGGATTGAGGTCGCGCCCGACGGCGGGTGCGGTCGTGCACCCTCCCGGCCAGCTGGCCACAAGCGGCAGCGATATCGTCGCCTCGGGTCTTGCGAGTCACCGTCGTAAATCCAGCCGCCCACAAAACTTCGCGAAACCGTTCTATAGCTGTATCGCTCGACCGCCGGTACCGCGTAAACGGAAATACATTGAAAGGAATTAAGTTCACCTTCGCCGGCACCTCCGTCAACAGTCGGATGAGTGCGCGCGCATGAGCCACGCTATCGTTAATGCCGTCCAGCATGACGTATTCGAAGGTAACGCGACGACGCGGCGCGCCGTCTACATATCGGCGACAAGCGGCCAACAGTTCACGGATGGGATACTTCTTGTTCAACGGTACAAGCACGTTGCGCAACTCATCCGTGGGGGCATGGAGCGACACGGCCAGACTTACCTGGCAATGCTCGCGCAGGCGGTCGATTCCCGGGACCAGACCCGCAGTACTTAGAGTGACTCGCCGTTTAGAGAGTCCGTAAGCATGATCATCGAGCATGAGCTGCATCGCAGCGACAACGTTTTCGAAATTCAACAACGGCTCACCCATACCCATCATTACCACATTGGTGACCTTTGATGGTCCGGCGATGTCGCCATTCAGCAATTGCCGCGCGAGCCACAGCTGACCAATTATCTCGGCAACGCGAAGATTGCGATTAAAGCCCTCCATACCTGTGGCGCAAAAAGAACAGTTCAATGCGCAGCCTACCTGCGACGATACGCAAAGGGTGCCGCGATCCTCTTCAGGGATGAACACTGTTTCGATACAGTTATCGTTATCGACACGCAATAGCCATTTGCGTGTACCGTCGGCGGCAAGCTCGTCCTTCACCACCTCGGGGGCGATAATGCTGGCTGATACGTTCAGCTGGGCGCGCAGGTTCCTACCGAGGTTGGTCATGTGTTCAAACTCACGGAGCCCGTGACGATGTATCCATTGCACGACCTGTGCAGCGCGAAATGGCTTCTCACCTAGACTGCAAAAGAACTCCTCCATCTGCGTCCGCGTCAGGTCGAGTAGATTCAGGCTCCGGCTTGCGTCGTTGACTGTCGTCATCAGGACTTGCGCGGAAAGATTTCGTCATCGGAGAAAAAGAACGCGATCTCGGTTCTCGCCGTGTCGGAACCGTCCGATCCATGTACCGCATTCCGCTCAACGTTTTCGGCGAAATCTGCGCGTATCGTCCCGGCGGCTGCCTCACGCGGATTTGTGGCACCCATGACTTCCCTATTTCTGGCGATTGCATTCTCACCCTGCAGCACCTGAACCATAATCGGTCCTGACGTCATAAACTTCACCAGATCGCCGTAAAATGGCCTCTCGCGATGGACTCCGTAGAATTCCTGTGCCTGCTGCACCGTCAGCTGCAGCATTCTAGCAGCGACAATGGTCAAACCGGCCTTTTCCAGGCGAGCGTAGATCTGGCCAATCAGGTTCTTGCTGACGGCGTCCGGTTTGATTATTGAAAGAGTGCGTTCCATTGCCATCTGTAACGCTAGGGACCCCTTGAAGAAGACAGCGCAAGCACTTAAAAAAACAGGAGTTTTCCCGCCACCTTGCTGCGCTGCATAGTGTAGCCGCTAAGCCCCGTACAAACAAATGACAGCACCAGCCTGAAGGGCTAGCAACACACGAAAACAGGGGGTGGTCTAATGGGAGAAGGGTGCGCCCGGCACTCCTCGGGCATGGCGCTGGCTCAGGAGCGGGTAGTAACGCGGGTCATTCAGACCGTGAAGCTTTCTCCGCAACCGCAGGTCTGTTTAGTCTTAGGGTTGTTGAAGCGAAAACCCTCATTCAATCCGCTGCGGCCGTAGTCGAGCTCCGTACCATCGATGTAAGTCAGGCTTTCTTGATCGACGATCACCTTCAAGCCATGGCTTTCGAATACCTGATCCTGAGATTCGATGGCATCGGCATAATCCACCACATACATGAGCCCCGAGCAGCCGGTAGTCTTGACGCCAACACGCAGCCCTTCCCCCCGACCTCGCTTCGCGAGTGAGGTCCTCACATGATGCGCTGCAGCTTCTGTTAAGGTAATTGCCATTGACCTACATTACCCCCCGCAAACGGTATTAATGCGCCTTAGCGACGCTGTCCCAGCCGGCCGGCTCTTTAAAGATACCCGTTCGCGCCAAGGCTTGGCAAACACCTGCTGCCGGCAAGACTAACGCGGTGCTGCCGCTCGCTGGGTCCGCTCGTCCTGACGGCGCGCCACTTCTTTCACATGCTCGCGCGCCACCAGATCGGACAGTGTAATCCCGCTGAGAAACTGGTGGATGCGTTCACTGAGCTTTTCCCAGAGATAGTGGGTCAGGCAGGTCTCGTCATCCACACAATTCTTTTCGCCGCCACACTGAGTTGCGTCGATGTTCTCGTTAATCGCAACAATGATCTCAGCAACGGATATTTTGTCGGGATCCCGTGCCAAGCTGTAGCCCCCTCCCGGACCCCGTATGCTATCCACCAGCCGATGGCGGCGTAAGCGTGCAAACAACTGTTCCAAGTAAGACAGGGAAATCCCTTGGCGGCGGGCAATATCGGCCAGCGTGACCGCGCCCTGCTCATAGTGCAGCGCTAGATCCAGCATAGCCGTCACGGCATAACGCCCTTTCGTCGTCAGTTTCATCCGTACTTACCCACTCAATCAATAAGTTAGCTTCAGTCTACTTAACTGTGTTAGTTAGTCAACGAATCGCCGCAAACGTTCCCATGGCTAGTATATTAGCATGCCCTAATATGCCTACCGCAAACGCTGTTGCACTGCCGTAAGAATACCGCGGAGGATGTTAACTTCATTCTCATCCAAATAGGCTCGATTAAACAGCCGGTAAAGGCGACGCATAAGCCGCCGTGGTTTGGCAGGATCAAGAAAACCCGTTTCGACCAACACTTCCTGTAAGTGACTGTAAAAGCGCTGCAGATCGTCGTTGCGCGCAAGCGGCACGTGACCCTCACGCCATTCAGGCGCCACGTCCTGGGTATCGCTTGCACGAAGTAACTCATAGCCCAGCACCTGTACGGCGCCCGCTAGATTAAGCGAGGCATAATCTGGGTTTGCCGGGATGCCCACTACATACTGGCAAAGGTCTAATTCGGCATTAGTCAGCCCCATTTTTTCTCGGCCAAACACCAACGCTACCGGACCACAGCCAGCCTCGGCCAACAACCGTTGCGCACAAAGCGCTGGCGCCAGCGAAGGCCACGCTATGCCACGCGCACGTGCGCTGGTACCGATGACCAGTCGGCAGTCACGTAAGACTTCGAGCAAAGACTCGTAGCGCTGCGCACGTAAGAGTATATCGTCGGCGCCCGCCGCGCGCGCCCGTGCCTCGGCACCCAAGTACTCGGCCGGTTCGATCAGGCAGAGCGCCTCCAGACACATGGTTTTCATCGCCCGTGCCACGGCACCGATATTCCCGGGGTGGGTCGGATGTACCAGCACGATGCGAATGTTGCGCAGCTTTTCCCGATTCCCATTCACTTGTCACACACGCCTTTCCACCCGCCGTCTGCCTCTATACAATGCGCGTCCTTTCGCATATTTACCAGCATCGCGAATACTGTCCATGCACCCCATGCTTAACACGGCGATCAAGGCGGCACGGCGCGCCGGCACCGTTATCGTGCGCTACCTCGACCAGCTCGAGCGCCTCGCCATTGAGACCAAAGGGCGAAACGATTTCGTCAGCGAGGTCGACCGCCATGCTGAAGCGGAGATCGTCAGGGTAATTTCGGGCGCCTATCCGGATCACGGAATTTTGGCCGAGGAAAGTGGTCATCAAGCCGGTAACGAGTACTTGTGGTTTATCGACCCGCTAGATGGCACCACGAACTATCTGCATGGCTACCCGCATTTTGCCGTTTCCATCGCCTTGAAACGTGCCGACAAGCTCGAGCAGGCAGTGGTATTCGATCCGCTTCGTAACGAGCTCTTCACCGCCACTCGCGGGCAAGGTGCTCAGCTAAATGAACGACGCATGCGCGTGAGCCGCATAACGGACCTCCAATTTGCCCTTCTTGGCACCGGTTTCCCGTTCCGGGCTGAAAAGCACTTGGAAATCTGGATTGACACTTTTCGCGCCTTGCTCACACAAAGCAGTGGCGTTCGTCGTGCAGGGTCTGCCGCCCTTGATCTCGCCCACGTTGCTTGCGGCCGACTCGACGGTTTTTGGGAGATCGGGCTAAGTCCTTGGGATATTGCCGCCGGCGCTTTATTGATCGAGGAGGCAGGCGGCTTGATAGCCGACTTCGGCGGCGGTCAGGAATTTCTGCAAACCGGCAATGTCATCGCCGGTAACCCCCAGCTTCACGGCAAGATCGTCTCCCTGATCCAACCCCACTTGCCAGCGGAACTGCAGCGCTAGCGTCCCGCGACGCGACTTTGCACCTCAGCAAAAACAATGAGGTCAAAAGAAGCCGTGCGCTCGAGTAACTTTAGAACGCGCACAGGACGCGGTACATCGCTTCCTGCTGCCAACTGCAAGTTGCGACTCGCCTCGTACAGGCCGCGGGGAATTAGCAATGTCGCTGGCCGTTGCAGCACCGGCATTGCTGGCAATAATAGCGCTTGCATGTAACGGGCTGCCGGCACCGAAGCGCTCGCCGCGGCCCGAACCGCTACGGGCGTGACCTTTGGCGCGAGACGCTCGACCCCCATTTCTACTCGTCGCGGCTCGGGGCTTTTTATCCAACGTATAACACCGATATGCCACGCGCGGGTATCGTGACCACCCTGCATGCCGAGCACGTCGCCAACACGCACCTGACCCGCCATCTCGCCCTCACGCATCAGCAGCAGGCCGCGCGCACTTTCATCCTGCAACCGCCAGCGGTCTACCGGGAACGATTCTGGCGTCGATAATTTCGCGCCGGCCAACCACTTCGGCAGCTCCGTCCTTTGTGCGACGACTGCGAGGTCGATCACTTCAGTGTCTGTTGCATCGGCTTCGTCGTCGCTCCCTGAGGAGCGTGCGCCTGCGGGCGCGGGCATTTGTTCCACTTCATCCTGTGGGGGCGTAAATGGTTTTCGTCCACTGCTAAAGAAGTGCAAGGCATTAATGCCCATGCACAACGACATGTGGCCTCGGGTTTTGGTACGAGCGAATTTACGCTGTGGGGTCAATCCCCAAAACTTAATCATCCGCCGCAACATCTCGCGGCCGGTGCTATCGCTGATCTCGTCCCCCAGGTTGAGCAACCGAACCGATTCGCCCTGCTCTAGACGCTTTATGAGCCCATGCACGATGCGCGCAACCTCTATGGTATTTAGTACCCGCAGCTCGGGCGATGCTTTCAGAGCCTGTTGCTGCGCCATTGCTGTCGGTGGCGCATCGGTCGCGAGATTTATCAGAAAATGACCAAGCGGATCCGCAACATTGAGCTGATCACTGATTTGCGCCTTACCGGCCCAGGCTGCGAGAAACGCGTTGACATGGTTGCACTCGTTGTGCGGGAGTTGATAAGGATTACATAGTGCCAGCAACAGAATCTGGCGATAACGGTGTGAAATGGCAGTTGTACCGCCGCTGCCGTCGTCAGACGTCTCAACCTGCTGTTCCAGACTATCCTGTTCTTCCGCGTAACGAAAAAGGGTATGAATTTCGGTCCAGACCCCCGACGGCGGCGGCATGTAGGCCTGGTAGGAGCGCAGCAATACCTCGCCTAGATAGTCCATCGCACGCGCGCTGGCGAGTGCCAGTTGGTGCTTCTTACCCCAGGACAGCCGCGCTCCGCGCAAATCCTGAATCGCGCATTTATAGCCGATCGCCATTTCCATCTGCAGCTGACGGATGAACTCAGCGAGCTGGCGCATCGCCGGCGCGAGCGGCAAGCCTAGACCGCTGTACTGCGAGTGCAACACCGTCGACACAGTCGCTACCGGGGCACAATAGAGCGCCATCAGCTCAAGCCGAGTGTGTGCCGGGAGCTCTAAACGATTGAGGGTATAAAGCGCCTGGTAAATATCCCGGGCAGAGTCACCGTCGTCTGCCAGCGGCAATGTCGCCAGCCATGCGCGCGCCTGCTTGGGATCGGTTTCCGTCACCCATGCGGAGACTTCCTTTTGTGGAATATAAAGTGCCACGTTCATTCTGTGTCCGTCACCGGTCCCTGGGACAAATTGTTGGTCTTTCAAGCTATTATAGGTCATAGGTAAAGCAGGTTACTAAGTCGCCAGGGCGGGCGGAGCATGGCCGCGAGCACGGCGGCATTGCGGGGGGTGCATGTCGCACCGGTTTTGGTGGCTCCTGGGGCCACATTTCGCAATCGTGTAGTGCGCCCCTATACTGCGCCTTACTGGCGTTGCGGGGCGCTAAGACTTTATCTGGAGGAAAAACAGTGGAAATTGCGGCGGTAGTCGGCCTTGGATACGTTGGTCTGCCTCTCGCCCTTGCCTTAGGTAAGACCCGACCTACCATAGGTTACGACGCCGATCGCGCCAAGGTCGCGGCCTATGAATCTGGCATCGACCCGAGCGGCCAGGTGTCCGCGGAAGAATTGAGGGCGGCGCGCCAGCTTAGTTTTTCCACCGACGCGCAGGCGCTAACCAAGGCCGACTACGTTGTCGTCGCGGTACCTACGCCCGTGGATGCGGCGCATCAACCCGATTTCGGCCCACTGCTCGAGGCGAGCCGCACGGTTGGACGACACCTCAAGCAAGGCGCAGTCATCATCTATGAATCGACGGTCTATCCTGGTGCCACCGAGGAAGTCTGCATTCCCGTGTTAGAGCAGGCCTCCGGCAAAAAGTGGAAGCAGGGCTTCCACGTAGGTTATTCGCCGGAACGCATTAATCCGGGCGACAGCGAACATACCCTTGCCACGATCGTTAAGGTTGTTGCCGGTGACGACGAAGCGACATTGAAAAAGGTGGCGGTTCTTTATGAGTCGATAATTACGGCGGGGGTACATCGCGTCTCCAGTATCAAGGTGGCGGAAGCGGCGAAGGTGATTGAAAACACGCAACGTGACCTGAATATCGCCCTGATGAACGAGCTCGCCATCATCTTTAACCGCATCGGCATCGACACGCTTGAGGTCCTAAGAGCGGCCGAGACGAAATGGAATTTCTTGGCGTTCAGGCCCGGTCTGGTCGGCGGCCATTGCATCGGCGTTGATCCCTACTATCTGACCCATAAGGCCGAAATGCTGGGGTACCATCCCCAGGTTATCCTGGCCGGTCGCCGCATCAACGACGGCATGGGCAAATTCGTTGCCGAGCAGACCATCAAGCACATGGTGCACCACGGTGACCCAATCAAAGGCACCCGCGTCAATGTGCTCGGGTTGAGCTTCAAAGAGGACCTACCGGATTTACGCAACTCACGCGTCATTGATGTCATCAATGAACTCAAGTCATACGGCGTCGAAGTCTACGCACACGACCCCGTGGTCTCTCCGGCTGAGGCGCGTGGTGAGTACGGCATTGAGCTGCTTCCATGGGAGGAATTACCTACCGCTAGCGCCGTGGTCGCTGCCGTTGCCCACCGTCAATTCCTGGAAAGGCCCATCACCGAGTACCTCGAGAAGTTGGTCGCTAAGGGTTGTTTTGTGGACGTCAAGTCGCGATTCGACGCTCAAGCCCTGCGGACAGCGGGCATTGTCGTCTGGCGATTGTAGTACCAAGAATTTGTGCATCATCACGGACGCATCGACCCACAGGCGATTCCATTGCCGGCCCAAGTGCGTGTATCATTTGCGCCTTTGTAGACGCTCGCAGTCGGAGACCAACAATGACCTATGTGGTCACTGAAAACTGTATCAAGTGCAAGTACACAGATTGTGTAGAGGTATGCCCCGTGGATTGCTTTCATGAGGGGCCCAACATGCTTGTTATCGATCCGGACGAGTGCATTGACTGCACATTGTGCGTGCCGGAATGTCCGGTCGATGCGATCTATGCGGAAGATGATCTGCCGGAAGACCAAACGGAGTTTCTCCAGCTTAACGCCGAGCTTGCTAAAAGCTGGCCCGTGATTACCGAAATGAAGCCCGCTCCACCGGACGCTGCCGAGTGGGAAAAGAAACAGGGTAAACGTCAGTATTTGGAACGTTAGTTGAGGCGGATTTTTTTCAAAGCCGCCAGGCTTTGAAAGTGAAAGGTCAGCTACCATCACAGCAGCAAAGGAACGCGATTAGCGAGCCAGAAACGCCTGCCGCCCATACCCGACCCACCCTGGTCGAGCTTGTCCCCTACGAGCAAGATCCTCTAAGAACGCTAGCTGCCCGTTTACTAGCACCGTGTCATGCGGCTCCGCCTGACCTGCGGCAGGTCGTGGTGTTGCTGCCACATCGAAGCGCGGTGACGCGATTTCGTTCAGTTCTGCTCGAAGTGGCGGCCGAGCATGGCTTTGACGCCTTGTTGCCCCCAGACACGGCCACATTAGCCGGTTGGGCGCAGCGCTTTGCCGGTACAGAGCGTTACCTCGGCAGCGACGCACGGGAATTACTGTTGCTCGAAGCCCTAAACGAGCATCCCACGCTATCGCAGCGTTGGGGTGCGTGGGCGCTGGTTGATAGCCTACTCGCGCTTTTCGACGAGATCAGCATCAACCGTAGTCGTATTCCCGAAGATCTAGATGGTTTCACACGACTACTGGCTACAGGTTATGGGATGGCTGACCCTTTGTTGGCACCGCTTACCGATGAGGCGCATTTGGTGCATGTTTTGTGGGTCGCCTGGAGGCGTCAGCTAGCGGCCGAGGGCGTTCAGGACGCAACCGAACGCCTGGTAAAGAGTTTGCGCGTCAGCCTGCAGCAACTGCCCAGCGACCGACATTTGTATTTGGCGGGTTTTGTACTATTCACTCAGGCCGAGCTCGACTGGATCAAAGCGCTGCAATCTCGTGGTCGACTGACCTTGTTGCTACATGGACAAAGCGGGGCACTGGGCTATCACCCGGATACCTTGATCACGCAGTTGCTCCAACATCTCGATGTAACGGTGCCCCCACCACAGAGCGCAAATCCTTACAACCAATTCCTTAACAACGTTTTCACGCCTGAGGGCGAAGGTATGCTGGAGCGGGCGCAGTCTCAAGTTGCCGCGCATCCTGACAGTCCTGCACGTAAGCGCTTGGTCACCCATGAGGCTGCGGGCTTTGAGCAAGAGGCGCGCGCCATTGAGGTTCAGGTACGACGCTGGCAGCTGCAAGGCTTACACAACATCGGCATTGTCACAAACGATCGGAAACTTGCCCGGCGCGTAAGGGCGCTCTTGGAACGCGCCAACGTGGTGCTGCAGGACAGTGCCGGCTGGAGACTGTCAACGAGCAGCGCCGCCTCTGCCTTGGCGCGCTGGCTCGAGTGTATCGAGCAAGATTTCGCTTACGGTCCGTTACTCGACCTGCTTAGGTCACCATTCAGCTCCCTTGGCTTGACCAGCGCTGAACGTAGCGACTGTATCTTGTGGTTCGAAGAGGGCGTGATATTACGTCACAACGTTGGTCGCGCGCTGCGCCGCTATCGCTGGGCGCTACAGCGCGAGGGCGACACTTTTGATGATCGTTATCAGCCGGGGGCTGCAGCAGCGGTGGCCGCACTACTCGACAGGCTTGAGCTGGCTGCCGCTCCGTTAACCAGAATCAATGACGACCGACCGCACCCGGCGCAAGACTACCTTGCGGCGCTAGCCGCAAGCCTGGATTCGCTGGGATTGATGGCGGCCTATCGCGGGGATGAGGCGGGGGCCGGCGTCCTGCTGATGTTGGCCGAACTAGAAGCGGCCCTGGTCGGGCGGCGACTCCGGCTGGAGTGGGCAGAATTTGCAACTTGGCTGCACCGCAGCCTAGAACGGCGGCGCTTCCAGCCACCGGGCAACGATAGCAACGTACAGTTGATGGCATTCAATGAGAGCCGGCTGCATCACTTCGATGCAGTCGTCATCGCCGGCACCCTGCACGAGCACCTGCCCGGGCATGTCGAACGTCCACCACTGTTCAATGATGGTGTGCGTCGTCAACTCGGCTTACCTTCTCTCGTAACTCAGCGCAACACACTGTTTCATGATTTCCGTCGCCTGCTCGAGGCGGCACCGCGAATCGTCGTCAGCCTGCGCCGTGAACAGGATGGTGAGAACATGACGCCGAGTCCTTGGGTCGAGCGGATACGCGCGTTTCATCAAGTTGCCTACGGCGAAGGCTTGGAGAATGCTGACCTGGCACGGCATGCGCAAAGTGTGGCGACTGAGGTCATCGCTCCCGACCCCTTACCGTTACCGCAGCCGCACGGGTATCCCGCGCCGATGCTGCCCCCAACCCTTATTGACAGTGCACTTTCCGCAACCGCACATCAGCGATTACTCGATTGCCCCTACCAGTACTTCGCTCTACATGGTCTATCGCTCACACCGCCCGAGGAGGTGCACGAGCAGCTGGAGAAACGGGAATACGGTCAGCGCGTGCACCAGATATTGCAAGCCTTTCACGTAGGTGTTCCAGGGTTACCGGGACCGTTTCGCCAACGCATCACTGCCACAACAAAACAGCAAGCCAGAGAAATGCTCGCAGATATCGCTCAAGCCGTTTTTGCCAGCGATATTAGAGAGAACATTTTGGCGCGTGGCTGGCTGCTACGCTGGCAGGATACGATCCAACCGTATATTGAGTGGGAACTCGCCCGCGAACCCGTATGGTCAACGATAGCCGCAGAGCTGCCGCAGCGTCACACGTACGAAGATGGTGCCGCCGCATTGACGTTATCAGCACGGATCGATCGTCTCGATCAAGGAGAACGTGGCTATGCGATCATTGATTACAAGACAGGACGTGTCCCTGGGCTTGCTGGCGTTCTCGCCGGCGAACACATACAGCTACCGTTCTACGCCCTGGTAATCGACCAGCCGGTCGCACAGGCGTTTTATCTCGACCTTAGCGGCATCAAGACACTCGACAAGACGAAACTGGAAGGCCAGTCACTTTCTACATTGACGGAACAGGTGCGCACGCGCCTCTCGGGGATCTACGCTGCCATGCGACGCGGCACTGGCTTACCCGCATGGGGCGACGATAGCGTTTGTCTGCACTGTCCCGTGCAGGGCATGTGTCGCAAGGAGATGTGGGTAGATGAAACGGGTGTCAGACACACAGACTAAAAAAAGGGCGGCCTCGCGGCCGCCCATGTGGGTAGCGTCATCAGATCACCGGCTTCCACTGCCATCCGTGGTACGGCCGACAACGTCCTTGTTCGTGATCTGGATCAAGCTCGCTATGCCGATCCGACGCCTAAGCAATCTTCCCTATCATTATTCAATCTATGGGATACAGATTCATTGTCAAGCACGAAGGCACGAACCGCCGGAGCGCACCTAATGGGTTTGTGAAAAATTTCCCAGATGAACCGGGTAACCTGATGGTATGACACGAACACTGCAATCCAACAGAGTCACAGACCCACGCGCTAACGTAGCTGTGCGTGCGGCGGCCGGGACCGGTAAGACCTGGTTATTGACCAATCGCTTAATAGTGTTGCTCATGCAAGGTATCGCTCCGGCATCGATCTTGGCGATCACCTTCACCCGTAAGGCCGCCGCCGAAATTCAACAGCGAGTCAATGAACGCGTCCTGGCTATGGTTACGGCCGATGACCAGCAGTTGGCAATTCAACTGGAGGCGCTCGGCGTCGAAAACAGCCTAGGCAATGCACAACACGCGCGAGCGCTATTCGAGAAATTGATCTGTGCAGAATACGAGCTGCGTGCGACTACCTTTCATGCCTTTTGCCAAGATGTCCTGCGCCGGTTCCCGCTAGAAGCAACGGTGCCCCCAGGTTTTGAACTGCTCGAATCAACCGTTGAGCTTGAGGAGAATGCTTGGCGCGCATTGCAACACGAGGCTACCGCAAACCCCGAAGGCCCGCTGGCGTATGACATGGAGTTACTGCTGCGTGAATGTCGCGGTGTCAGCAACACGCGTCGGGCCCTAAGCGAATTTCTCAAGCACCGTAGCGACTGGTGGGCCTACACTGAGGGCGCCCGAGATCCCGCGGCGCAGGCGGAAATGCGCCTCAGAGACTCCCTGTCGCAGTCAGGCGTCGTCTCCGATCCGTTTATCGACGTAACGTCATTGCGAACCCGCCTCCGACGCTACAGCGATCTGCTGGCACAGGTGTCGGCCACGCACCAACCAGCGCTTGCGTTGCTACAGCAAGCCTGTGATGAACGGCGCGATGGCGATACCTTATATAGTCTCGCTTCCCCTATCGTCCTCACCCAGCGAGGTGAGCAAAGACGGCTACCCATTAAGTCTCGCTTGATATCAACACTCGGGGAGAGCGGCAGCGATGAGTTACTTAGTTTGCATTGCCAATTCGCCGATAATCTTCAGGCCTGGCGTGAGCGACAACTGCGCCATGAAACCTTGCACGCCACCACCGCCTGGTATCGCTGCGGACAAAAACTGCTGGAGCACTATCAGCAACTGAAAGCGCGGCACAATCTGGTCGATTTTACTGACCTCGAATGGAAGACCTACCGGCTGTTGAATCGCAGCCAACATGCGGAATGGGTGCAGTACAAGCTCGATCAACGGATCGATCACCTATTGATCGATGAATTTCAGGATACGAATCCGACACAATGGCGGCTGTTGTTACCGCTGCTGACGGAAATGTCATCGGGCAATGACGCGCGTACCCGCAGCGTATTTATCGTCGGCGACGAAAAACAATCGATCTATGGATTCCGTCGCGCTGACCCCGGTTTGTTTAATGCCGCACAGAGTTGGCTAGCAAAACACATGCGGGCAACTAGCATAACCCAGGACAAGTCACGACGCTCTTCAGGCGCAATCATAGATTTTATCAACCTTGTGTACGGCAGCGATCCTCACCACGCGGGTCCCGTCGAAGATGACAGCGAGGATTTTTCGCTACACAACTTCCGTCCACATGAAACACATCACCGAAACCGTTGGGGGCACGTAGAGCTGTTACCCCTCATTCGACCTGACGATGCCGTTAAACGGAAAGCAATGCTTCCCCTCCGGGATCCGCTGAAACACCCGCGTCAGGTTGATGAGGACCAACGTTATCACGCCGAGGGCGACTTGGTTGCTCGCCATATTGCGGGCCTCATCGGCCAGCCGATAGATGACGGTGAAGTGAGGCCCATTGAGTACCGTGACATCCTCATATTGTTGCGCGACCGCACCCATGCCTCCGCCTATGAAGCAGCGCTGCGACACGCCGGTATTCCTTACATCGGCGCGGGCCGCGGTGCTTTTATGGAGTGCCTGGAAATCCAGGACCTATTCAACCTTTTGCGTTGCCTTCTTGTGCGCTACGACAATCTCGCCCTGGCATCGACATTGCGTTCACCGATCTTTGCCTGTGAAAACGCTGACCTCGTGTTGCTAGCGGCCGCCAAGGGAGGTTCTTGGTACAGCCGCCTCGCCCGCACGGCGGCTGGACTCGCCGATGATCACCGCTTGGCCCGCGCGCACCGTTTACTCAGCCGGTGGAGCGAGTTGGCCGACAAGATACCCACGCATGACCTGCTCGATCGCATCTATGCAGAAGGTAACGTGTCTGCCCGGTATATGAGCGCTACGCCGCTGCACTTGAAAGATCGCGTGACAGCCAACTTGCGCAAACTGCTTGAGCTTGCCCTTGAAGTTGATGGTGGACGCTATCCCAGCCTATCCAGATTTATCACCCTCGCTCCTATGCTCGCTGACGAAGAACGCCACTCACTGGCGGCTCCGACTGCATCCGACCAAGGACAAGTGCAGCTCATGACCATTCATGCAGCCAAAGGTCTCGAGCGACCGGTTGTATTTCTCGTTGATGCCATGCGCGATTACCGACGACGCGGCGGCGGCATCAGGGCTCTGGTGACTTGGCCGGTCGAGGCAGCGCGGCCACAACATTTCATGCTCCTGCGCCAGCGCGGGCGACTGGATTCCCTCAGCGATGCGCTCGTAAGGATGCAAGATGACGCTGTGCGGCGTGAGGAAGCCAATCTGCTGTACGTTGCGCTAACCCGGGCAAGGCACGCGCTCTTTATCTCAGCCTGCGAGCCCCGTCATGGTTCCAGCCGTGGGTGGTATGGCTTTCTTGAAAGGCGTATCAGTCGCGCCGCAGGTCAAGACCGAGATTCAATAACGGGGCTGACAATCAACGAGCACAATGGCGGCGCTAGCCGAATTGTGCTGCAGCACGGAACCAAACGGCTGCTGCCGCCCGTCAAGATGAATGACGTAAACGCTCCCGAAAAACCATTCGATCCCCGGTTGGCGTGGCCGCTCGCAACCAGGCATGGTTCCGGCATCATCTATCCGAGTCGCTTGCTTGCAAATGATGATCTAGAGTCGGAGCTACGGACTGACATGTCGCCCGGCGGTGGCACGAAAACGCGCGGTATCGTTATTCACCGCATGTTGCAGCAGTTGACCACTGGCAATGACCGCGCAAAAGTGGAAGAAACCGTTATGAACGAGTTCGCCAGTCTGCTGCCACCCCGACAACTACGCGCCTGCTGGCAAGAATCCTGCGCCCTAGTTGATGATCCCGCCTTGCGGACCTTGTTTGATCCAGCTCATTATGACGAAGCACACAATGAGCTCGCCATCCTTTACCGACAAGGTGACCAGCAGGTATATGGTGTGATAGATCGATTGGTTAAACGTGATGACGAGATAGTGCTAGTCGATTACAAAACCCACGTATACGCCACCGCCGATAATTGTGAACAACTTGCCGAGAACTTTGTCGACCAATTGCGCCTATATGCCGTCGGGGTGCAAAAGCTGTGGAAAGGCTTATGTGTCAAGACTTTTTTGGTTTTCACGGCCGCCCGTGTCGCTGTCGACCTGACGACACGGCTGCAGCGTGGCGCTAACCCGTCTTAACGCCAGACAAGACTACGCCGAAGTGCCGGCGATCACGAGCTTGTTACGCCCCCCTTGCTTGGCGCGGTAGAGTGCCGCATCTGCCTCCCGCAGAAGCCAGTCGGCGATGTTCTGTGGAACGTCTTGCGATCGTCGATCGAGCATCGCCAAACCAATCGATACCGTTACCGCAAACGTATCTCCTGCGTTACTGTCAAATCGCGCCCGGGCAACCATTTCGCGTAGACGTTCTGCGATCGCGGTTCCCTGTTTCTCCGATGTCTCGGGTAACAGCAGCACGAATTCTTCGCCGCCGTACCTTGCAAGTACATCGCTGGCGCGCAAATCTTTACCAAGCATATCACTGACCTGCTGCAATACCCGATCACCTGTCTGGTGACCATACCTGTCATTGACCTGCTTGAAATGATCGATATCGACAAGCATGCAAATTAATGCCCCCCCGCGGCGGCGCCATCGGGTCAGTTCCTCGCGCAAGCGACGCTCGAAGAAGCGACGATTGGCAATATTAGTGAGTGCATCTGTGAGGCCATCAAGTTTGAGACGTTCACGGTTAATCACATTGTCGATGCACAACGCCGCAATAGCCGCGAGGTGTTCCAGGAAATCCGTCGCTGTTCGCGGGTCGTAATGCATCGGATGACGGCTCGCCTGATTGAAAGAACCTATCAGCTGCCCGCGCAGAATCAGGGGCATCAACGCCATCGAACCCAGATGCTGCGGGTAAACGGGAAACAGCAGAGACTGGACCTTGCTGTTGCAGCGATCCAAGCGGGGTCGTGGGGGTTCGGGAAATAGGCCCTCGAGATCGCCCCGGGTGATCGGCACAAAGGTACCCGACGGCAAGTCCGGCGCCGTTTCTTGCTCTACCATGCGGGCCAGGGAGTAGTCAGGATCAACGCAGGCGACTGTGGCGCAGTCAACGTTCGAAAATGCCTTGCTGGTGCCCTGTATCAGCAACGCGACGAGCTCCCGCAGAGAATGGGCGCCGATGATACTGAGCTCGATATCGCGAAAACCTGACCAGATACGTTCGTTATCCCGTATCTGTGCCTTCAGCTCGGCAATATTGTTGCCGAGCTCGCCCGACCATTGCTGGCCCGATATGCCCATAGACTCTCTTGTGGTTATTACTCTAGTTTCCGGCTGGATGATACTGGGGTGCTTCACCTCATACCAGCCGCGTGGGCAGCATCAAAGGTCCGTTCGTCAGTTGCTACGTCACCCACCGTCGCCTCGGTTCAGCCGCGGGACTCGGTAGAGTCAGCGCACTCGCGGCGGCACAGGGCTACCGAAAGGTTGGTCTGGGGAGCGCGTGAACAGGTGAGGTATGAAGCTTCAGTGTCAGTGCGAGGTTACAAGCGATTGACGGACCGAAAAATACTTATGATTATCAAGTAGTTGTTAACTAATACTGTAGTGCTGATGGCATCGAGTGCGCTGGCACGAACGCCTGGGCGTTCCTTCAACACTCAATGGGCAGATGCTATTCTTCAACAGGGGTGCTCGTCGTTCGCTCACGCGGAAACGGGCCCTAAATGCCAAGGATAAGATAGGAAGTAGGGGCTCTGCTCAGGCGTTCCGCTTGTTAAAGCAGGGTTCGGGCCGGTTACACAGGGACAAGGCAGGGATGTCTGCCGACAGCGGCATGTTTTAGTTACCGATGGCAACCTTGCTGGGCTGTACGCTCACTAACAACAGTACGCTACAGAGCGGCAGAAACACACCCAGAATAGCTCCCGTGTGGCTCGTCTCTGGCTGTCCCATGACCGAGACGCCGCCCGCGCTCACACGCGTGAAAGGCCCTGCCCCTGAGGTGGCGTTCGCATAGTTGCGGTGACGGTGTCTGACAGTATGGCCAGCAAAGATCTCGCACAAGGATTGAAACAAAGCCACGTCGACACGGACCCGGCGGATGAGCGCGGCGAGCAACGGTTCCGCGATTATTTCCAGTTGCAGTCTATTGGCATGGCAATAGCTGGGCCGGATAAACATTGGATCGAGGTCAACGACAAGCTGTGCGATCTTCTGGGCTACACACGTGAGGAACTTCTGCGCACCACGTGGATGGCGCTGACCGACCCCCACGACTTACCCGTGAATCTCGACCTGTTCAACCGGGCCATGTCCGGCGAACTCAATGGCTATTCGTTGGAAAAACGCTTTATCCGCAAGGACGGGTCCGAAATCGATGTTCATCTCTCCACTCGTTGCGTGCGCAAAACCGACGGCCAGGCCGACTACTTCATCGCCACTTACGAGGACATAACCGAACGTAAACGTGCTGATCGAGCGCTGCGTGAGAGCGAGGAGCGCTTTCGTAACCTAATTGAAGGCTCGATAGAAGGCATTCTCATCCACCGCGATTGGCAGGCGCTGTTCGCGAATCAGGCCTTTGCCGACATGCTCGGTTACGCATCACCCGAAGAGATTCTGAAAATGGAGTCGATTGCGCCCATCATCGCAGTACATGAACGTGAACGTTTGCGCGGTTACCGCGACGCTCGCATTCGTGGCGAGGCGGCTCCGACTACGTATGAGCATGATGCGGTGCGCAAGGATGGTACCCCAATTGTTTTGCAAACCACCGTTCGCGTGGTGAACTGGTTGGGTGATCGTGCTATTCAGAATACCTCGATCGACGTAACGGAACGCAAGCGTGCCGAGCAAGCGCTGCGTGAAAGCGAGGAGCGTTTTCGGCAACTGATTGAAGGTTCGATTCAAGGAGTCCTTATCGAACGTTACCGCAAGCCATTGTTTGCCAACCAAGCACTAGCCAATATACTCGGCTACAACTCCCCTGGTGAAATCCTAGCCTTGGAATCTATCGAACCTCATGTGGCGCCACATGAGCGTGCACGTTTACAACGCTACGCCGAGGCACGCTATGCACAACGCTCGGCACCTGTTCAGTATGAATACGACGCCGTGCGCAAGGATGGTTCGATCGTGACATTGGAAAACGTGGCACGGTTAGTTACTTGGCAAGGGGAACCAGCCATTCAGTCAACGGTCATTGATATCAGCGACCGCAAACGTGCGGAAGCGGCCCTGGGTGCGGTGATCGATGCAGTACCGGCCATGATCAACGCCAAAGACAGCCAATCACGTTACATTTTCATGAACCGCTATCAGGCACAGCTTTACGGAGTCGCACCGGAAGATGCTGTTGGCAAAACAGCCACGGAGCTTCTTGGCGCTGAATATGGTCAGTACACGGAAAAATTGGACCGCAACGTACTCGCGACCGGCGAACCGACACCATACTTTGAAGAAGACTATGTAGATGCCCATGGTCTCTCCCACACTTTCCTAACCACAAAGGTGCCAATGCGAGAGGCTCACGGCCACATCAAATCCGTCGCCACAATTTCTCTCGATATCACGCCCCGAAAGGAAGCCGAACATGCCTTGCGCCAAAGCGAGGAGCGCTATCGTGCTCTGTATGAAAACAATCCGTCCATGTATTTCACCGTGGCACCAGACGGCAACGTACTTTCCGTTAACCCCTTCGGCGCCCAACAATTCGGCTATACGCGCGACGAGTTGCTTGGTACCTCTATTTTCGATTTGTTCCACGATAAGGACAGATCGAAAGCGGAAGAAGTATTAGCGCAGGTAGTCGGTGCACTAGGAGAGGTATGCCGGACTGAGCTCCGCCAAGTACACAAAGCCGGCAACCTACTGTGGGTACGCATGACGGCTCGGGCTATCGACGATGCTGACGGACGACGAGTGGTGCTGATTGTCTGCGAGGATATCACTGCCACCCTGCAGCTTTCTGAAGAGCTTTCGTATCAAGCAAGTCACGATGCCCTCACGGGTCTGTTCAACCGTCGAGAGTTTGACCGCCGCTTGCAACAGCTGTTGACTAGCGCGGCGACTGGGCAAACCGAACATGCCTTGTGCTATTTAGATCTCGATCAATTCAAAATCATCAATGACATTTGCGGACATGTTGCCGGTGATCAGCTGTTGCGTGAGCT
>QKEI01000304.1 GCA_003251795.1 Candidatus Muproteobacteria bacterium | reverse complement strand
TTGTACCTGCTCATGAGCGCGTTGTTCCGCTCTTTCAGGGATAGCGTGCTGGTATTGTTGGCCCTGCCGCTCGCGACCGTGGGCGGCATCATCGCCCTGCGGCTGGTCAATCTGGCCACCTTTCAACCGATGGACCTGTTAACCATGATCGGATTCATCATCTTGCTCGGTATCGTGGTGAATAACGCGATCCTGCTGGTGCACCAGACACGTGCGGCGGAACGAGAAGGACTCAAGCGGCGCGCGGCGGTCGAGCAGGCAGTCGGTCTGCGCCTGCGTCCGATCCTCATGACCACCCTGACGACAATCTTCGGTATGCTGCCACTGGTGGTTATTCCTGGCCCCGGCAGCGAGCTCTACCGCGGACTGGGAGCGGTTATCGTCGGCGGGATGGCGATTAGCACGGTTTTCACCCTGATTCTACTGCCGAGCCTACTGCGCATCGGTGAGCACCGACGTTAGACTAGTCTGAGCTACTGCGAATGATACAGCCGAGGCTTACTGCGCAGCGGCCAGTACGATGCAATCGGCCCGATCGCTCTTCACCTGGTAGGGGCGGGCGCTATGGGCGAAACGCCGAAGGATCCGTTCGGCTTCCATGTGTATGGCGGCGACCGGGCCACTCAAGATGATGTGGTTTCCGCGGTAACTTATCGTGCATTCAGCATCTTTGCGCGTATGCATTGCTGTCCTCTCCTTGCGTACCCCGAAGGGCGATTTCCACGCTCTACAGACCGTATAGCAACAGGTGTGCCACCTTCGCTGGTTCCGTCCGGTTAACCGATTTGTCTAGCAACAACAGTACTTTACTTTGGGTCTGGCTGTGTATTACATTGTAATACATGGCAATGGTAACCTTCCGTATTGATCAGCGCACCGAGCGCCTACTCGACCGCCTGTGCAGGGACACCGGTCGCGGGCGCAGCGATCTGATCCGGGAGGCCCTACAGCGGCAATTTTCCATCATGCGTTTCGAGGGGTTGCGGCGCGCGACGGCGCCTTTGGCCGAGGCGCGCGGCTGGCTGACCGACGACGAGCTCTTTGGCGATCAGGAATGAGGGTGTGTCTTGATGCGCCCGTGCTGGCGGCGGCGTTTGCCACGCGCGGTCTGTGTGTCGACGTGTTGCGGCTGATACTGCTACGACACCGCCTCGTATGCAGCCGCCCTGTGTTGAGCGAGCTGCGCCGCCTGCTCACGGAGCGCTTGCAGGTATCGGCGCTTACGGCGGACCAGATCATTCCCTTCGTACGCGAGCAGGCCGAGATCAGTAGCCCGAGTCAGCCTGTAGCTGCCGCCGACGCGGCACAGGATTGGTTGTTGGCGTCAGCGATGGCGGCCTCGGCCGACGTGCTGGTAACGCACCGGCGCGCGTTGCTGCAGATTCCGGCACCATTCCCGTTGGCGGTCACTAACCCACGAGGATTCTGGGAGCTTGTACGGCGAGGGCGCTAGTTTTTCAGGTACACGGTCGGCCTAAACAGGTGGGGCTAGACCGAAGGTGAAAAGGGCCCTCGCGCATGGGGATCGACTGGCGCTGTGCTATGTTGCGCACGACCGCAAGCGCCCAGACCAGGACAAACTATGACGGTAGAGCTCAAACCGATCTATAAAGGCAAGGTGATTGACCTCAATCTCGAGACCGTAGAGTTGCCTAACAAGCAAATGTGCGAGCTTGAGATCGTGCATCATCCCGGCGGCGCGGCAGCACTTGCGCTCGACGATGCTCAGCGTGTGTGCTTGTTACGCCAGTTCCGCCATGCGGCCGACGGTTGGTTATGGGAACTGCCGGCCGGGCGGCTTGACGCGGGGGAGCAGCCGCTGGCGACGGCGCAACGCGAGCTTAGAGAGGAGGCGGGGCTGGTGGCGCAGAGGTGGGACACGTTGGGTACGCTCGTGAGCTCGCCGGCGGTGCTGACGGAGGTGATCCACTTGTACCTTGCACGCGATCTTGAGCAGGTGCCGGCGGCGGTCGAGCCTGATGAAGTGATCGAAGTGCATTGGCTGCCGCTTTCGGAGCTAGTCGCATGGGCGAGCAATAACACGATCCGCGACGCCAAGACCCTAATCGGCCTTTTCCGCGCTCAGGACCTGTTGCAGCGCGAAGCGAGCGCCACCCGGGGCGACTAAAGTCCTGCTGCCCGTGTGTAGGCCTCGTAGCGTGTGCGAATGTCATGCACGTAATCCACGGGCTGGCTCCCCTGCACATAACCGTAACGCGCACCGCGGTAGTATTTGGGGTTGGACAACATTAGCATGGCGCGCTCGACATGATCGAACCAGCGGTCACGGTCGAGCCCGATCTGGGCTGCCAGCTCGCGCGCGTCCCACACATGCCCCCAGCCGGCGTTGTACGCCGCCAAGCTAAACCAGTTGCGCTCGGTATCCGGCACTTTAGTCTCAAACTGATCACGTAGCCATGACAGGTACTTCACGCCTGCGTGAATGCCCGTTGCTGGATCGCTGATGTTAGCGAACCCTAGCTCGTGTGCTGTGCGTGGCATCACTTGCATCAAACCGCGGGCGCCCGCCCACGAACGCGCGTTTGGATTGAAGCGACTCTCCTGATACATCTGCGCCGTGATCAGACGCCAGTCAAAACCGTAGCGCTTGGCAAAGCGGCGTACGGCGTCGTCGTAGGGCGAGAGCTGCCCCGTTTCGGCCGCACGAAACTTAACGTGGCCGCGCACTGTACGCGTGTCTTTGAAGTACTTCTGATAGGTAAGATTGTAAAAGGTCCCCCGGTAGGTCTTTTCGAAATACGTATCTATTGCCTCGAGTAGTTTAGGTACATGGCGTGCCACCGCCCAGCCGATCGCCACGGGCTCACCGAGCGCGAATGGCGCCTTGATATCATTGCGCCAAGTGAGCTCGAGATCGACCAAGTTGCTGTCGGCGACGGTCAGGTCATATTCACCGGCGGCAACTTTGGCGATGATCTCGCTGGTCGCCATTGACTCGGGCGCGGGTTGCAACACGAATGCGACCCGCTTGCGCAGGTGCGTGAGCGTCTGCCAATACGAGCTCGACGGAGAAACTACTATGGTGCGTGCGGTCAGATCGTCGGTAGAAGCGACCGTATCTTTCTTGCGCGCGACCAGCATTTCGCTCACATAGTTATACGGTCGCGAGAAGGCGACGCCCTGCTCTTGGCGCTCCGGCAAAATCGTCATCGATGCCGCGATCACGTCACCCTTGCCTTGCTTCAGCCACGGAATAAGGTCTCCCCAGTTGGGCGGCACGATCATCTCTATACGCAGATCATGTTGTTTGGCGAAGTCCTGTACAAGATCATACTCGAAGCCCATCAACTGGCCGCGCCAGATAAAGTACGTCGCTGGCGAATTGCGCGTCAGCACGCGCAAGACCTTGCGCTTGCTCTTTAGAACGGGCAGATCTTCGTGGTACACAGCGGGCCGCGGAGCTGCCAGCGCGGCATTGCTCAGGAATCGATCAAGGGCCGTACGCAGTTGCCTGGCGTTGGGACGTACAGCCCAGGCGATCAGTCGGTTGCGTCGCAGGTCGAAGGCTACGCGCAGGTCGGTGCGATAAGTTTGCACCGCCTCTACCAGGTTGCTGTCGGCGACCGTCACATCGTATTGACCATCGGCCACCCGGTTAAGAATGGTCTCGGTATCAACCTCCTCGGGCACGGTCTCAAGCTCTATCTTTGGGTATTTCTTGCGCAGATCCTCCAGTGTCTTCCAGTACGATGCTGAGCGACGTACTGCCACACGTCGACCTGTGAGGCCTGCGACCTCATTCAGTTTCTCGTCACTGGCGCGGGTAACCACCTGTTCGTGTACAACGGCGACTGGGGAGGTGAAACGGATACGCTTCTGGCGTTCAGCCGTAACCGTGAGATTGGCGACGATCACGTCACCCTTACCCTCGAGCAAGAAGGGAATCAGGTCCTGCCTTGCGTCCACATAGACCGGGACCGGCGTAAGACCAACCTCTTTGGCAAATGTCTGCGCCAACGCCTGCATCTCGTTAGGCGGCGAGCCCGCACGCGGCAAATCACCGAGCTCGAGGCGCTGGGGGATGAGCAATCGTAACTGCTGGTGGGTCTTGAGCTCGGCTAGATCGCCGGTCTCGACATAACCGACAGCGTTCTCGCGCACCGCCGAATCGACACCGTTCTCACTGCAACCCATGCATGCCAGCGCTGCAACCGCGCACACACTTGCAAGGGAGACTTGTCGCCGGGCCGGATGCCAAGAAGTGTCGGGAACACGCATGGACGATTACCGGTGTTGCGGGCTCGGGACTGCTGGACCAAGGCTAACAGAAAGTCAGCGTCCAGGGCCAATGAGTAGGTCGCAAACGTCCGCTGATTGTTCATGGGCTCAAGGGGCTTCGCCGGAGCATCAATGCTAAGCTAGTGCGTTCTAGCTATGAGTGACAGACATGACACACAAACGAGTACAAGCTACTGATGTTGGCAACCTCATCGGCTACATCATCGCCGGCGCGGTGATGCTGACAAGCTCGACTCCAGCGGGCGCCCATGGGGCTGAGCAGCCGCCGGCGGCGAACGAGCATCATCAGCACGAGTTTCCGGGCGCGATACAGCAGTTTCATCAGCTGTTAGCGCCGCTGTGGCATTCGCAACCTGGGCGCGATCGCGTCGACGCTGCATGCAATCGGGCCACGCAATTGCACACGCTCGCCCAGAATATCGCGTCGGCAACGGTGCCCGAGCGTGCGCAGCGTGACACCGCGGGTTGGAACAAGGCGGTGGAAGATATGATCGTCAGTATCGATCGACTCTCCCGCGCCTGTGGCGAGAAAGGAGTCGCAGACGCCGAAGCAGCATTGGTCGCCGCACAACGAGCATTTCATGACATGGTGGCTTACCTTGGCCACGGACACTGACGATATGTGGGCTCATTCATTGACGATCACGTCGGTGCCTTCTCGTACCTTACCGACTTCGGTCAGCAGCCACTCGCGAAAGGCGGCAAGCTTGCTGTTGTCCGCACGATCCTGCGGATAAACGAGATAATAGGCGCTCTTGCCGGGTCGCACGATTTCGAAAGGAATCACCAGGCGCCCACCCTCAAGTTCTTTTGCCACCAGACGGCGGTCCGTGAGTGCCACCCCCATGCCTGCGGCGGCCGCCTGCAATGTCAACGGTGTATTGTGAAACTTAGGGCCACGTTCGGCATCGACGCCGATAATATCCGCCGCGCGCAGCCACATGTGCCACTGTCCCAGCCGGGGAAGCGCGTGCAACAGTGTGGCGTGCTTAAGGTCATCCGGTTGCCTGAGCGCGCGATCACCTTCGAGTAGCGCGGGACTGCAAACGGGTACCAATTCCTCGGTAATAAGCCGGTGGTTTCGCAAACCTGCTTGTTTGATCTCACCATAGTGAATCGCGAGGTCGACGTCCGAGTGCGCGAAATCGACGTGGGTGGTTGAGCGGTCCAAACTGATACGTACCTCGATGTTGGGATGAGCCACTTGGAAATGAGGCAGGCGTGGCACCAACCAGCCGGTGGCGAATGTTGGCGCCACGCTCATGGTGAGTGGCCCCGCGCTGCGGCTGGCCGTGATGCGCGCTGTGGCAGTCTGAATCTGATCCAATGCCGTGCGAATCGCGGGCAGGTAGGCCTGTCCCTCGGGGGTTAGCGCCACCTGGCGCGCGAGGCGTCGGAACAGGCGTGTCCCCAGAAACTGTTCCAAGGAACGCACTTGGTGGCTCACCGCCGAAGGTGTGACATGGAGCTCTTCCGCAGCACGCTGGAAGCTCAAGTGGCGTGCTGCTGCCTCGAAGGTCTGTACAGTGCTCAGTGGGGGCATTCTACGCATATAGATGAATCCAATTCATGTGTCCGGTGAAAAAGTATCGCTTGAAAAAACTGCACAAATCACTATAAAAGAGCTATAAGGTCGCTAGGATAAACGCCTCCCTAGATGACTATGATAGCTGAATTATTCTTTTTCTTTAACGTCAAGAGGTACGGAAATGATTACTGGTTTCTTGGAGCAGCTACTTGCTCGATTCGCGCGTTGGAACCATAGGCGCGCCACTGTCCACGCTCTGCGTGAGCTCTCCGACTGGCAGCTGCGAGATATCGGCCTGACGCGGGGGGAAATTCCTACGGTTGTCGAGGCCGCATTCGCGGCCAAGCACTTGGCGCATCCCACGGGTGCTCCACCCCCAAGCCGCACGCGTGTACGTCCACAGGCGCCCGCCAACGGCGGCCCAGCGGTCGCAGCCTAGGACCTGAGCGAGATCTCGAGCGGCACGCCGCCGGCAGCGCTGGCGGCGTGCCGCCCCCATTCTCCGGTTTGTCTTGGGCAGGCTCCCGGGCTCATCAAGACCCCCTGCCGAGACCGGCGCAGCCCGCTGCCGGGTCGGCTTGGCACGCACCATACACGGCCGAAAACGTCAATAAACTTGATACATATCAAGGCAGCGAACGATCCGCTTGCTGGAAAATTGCTTACAAGTGTTGCCGAGCCATAGTAATCCGACCCGGCAGCCTGACTGTCGAACGATTGGTCTGTTCCTGATGGTCATGTAAGGCTCCTCTCTCTCCGATGTTGGTGTTGCGCCGCCTCCCGATAGGCGGCATTTTTTTTGCCCTCACGCCGCCCTTCACATTCTGCAGCCCAGCTCTTACGATGCGGGTCTCACGGACTACGGGGTAAATCATGCGCAAGGTCAAGATTACCGCCGGTGCTGTTGCCATCGAAGCGGAATTGCTCGCGACGCCCACGGCTACAGCAATCTACGACAACCTTCCGATCAAGTCGCGCGCCAGCACTTGGGGTGAAGAGGTTTACTTCACGACGCCTGTTTCGGTCGGCCGCGAAGCGGATGCACGCGATGTAGTGCAACCGGGAGAGATTGCCTTTTGGGTGGAAGGCGATTCGATCGCCATTGGGTTTGGGCGTACGCCGATATCCCGCGGTAACGAGATTCGTCTTGCCGCCCCGACCAACATCTGGGCGAAGGCACTGGACGATGTAACGCGGCTGAAGGTTGTGAAAGCCGGTGACCCAGTTACAGTAGAGGCGGTCGACTGAAACCCGAGCATGGATCTGCTTAAGAAGAACAAGTTTGCCGCACCTGTGGAAAAGGCAGTGGTTGCGCAGGACTGGAGCAGTCGCGGTTACTCCTGCGAGTGGTTCGTCGATCCCCCGGGACGCGAGTGGAACGACTTCGTGCATGGCTGTAACGAATTGGTCACGGTTGTTGAAGGTCGACTAGAAATGACTGTGCGTGGGAAAAGTTGTGTGCTGGAACCAGGCGATGAGGTGTACATCCCCAAGGGCGCATTACACTCCGTAAAGAATATCCATAGTGGCACGACGCGCTGGTTGTACGGTTATGATTGATGTCCCTGACTTGCTTTCGTGAACCGCACCCCTCACTGCCAGTATTTCGCGTCATTGTCCGTTTGGCGGGAGCGTAATATGCTTGGTCGCCACCCTTCTTGACTAGCTACAAAAACGAACTAAAAGACTTTTGATGCGTCGGCACCCGTCGCTGGTGATCGACCGCACCACCGAATCTAGTTTTAGGTCGCATAGCAACGAATGTAGGAGTAAGAAATGGCCGACGAGGCGGATATTGCAAATGAGGATGTAGAGTTGGCACTAAGCGCAGCACTGGCGAAACGCGTCCAGTACAGCGGCGAGTCCGCACTCTATTGCGAAGAATGCGGTGACAAGATTCCTGCAGGAAGGAGAAAGATCTTGCCTGGCGTAACGACCTGCGCGGATTGCCAGGGTGTGCGCGAACGCGAAGCAAAGCGATACGGCGGAGGCAACGGCGAAGTCCCCTAGAAATGTAACAAGTTACGCCAACAGCTGATAGCTGCGGCATGTTGCCGCAATGTGAATTAAGACACATCGTCTGAAGCGCAAATTTCCCCATTCTTGCTCTGATGACCGGGTCCCAGGGTTAGGGGCGTCGTACCCCCCATCGGACTGACGTCG
>QKEI01000162.1 GCA_003251795.1 Candidatus Muproteobacteria bacterium | reverse complement strand
ACGGTGTTCTTCCTGCCCATCATCATCGCCTACACGAGTTGGGTATTCCGGGTGCTGCGCGGGAAGATAACCGTGGAGCATATCCGCGAGCACGACCATTCGGCTTATTGAGAGGAGATAAACGCCATGTGGTACTTTACTTGGATCTTGGGCGTACTGTTCGCCTGCGCCTGCGGCATCATCAACGTCATGTGGCTTGAGTTCCAGCACATGCTCGATGTCGATGAGAAACCGCGCGCCGACAAGCCAAAATCCGGTTAGACTGCAGGAGAAATCAATATGGCCGTTCCCTCCAGAAGAGCAACACCAGCGATGCCGAAGTTCAAGAAACGCATTGATAGTGTTGGTGGACACTTGGTGGAAGGTTTCCAGCTGATCGCCTTGTTTGTAATCGGCGGCACGATCGTCTGGTCGGCGATCCTTGAATACGTCCGCATGATGGACGTAATGCATGCATCGCTGGAGGATATCTTATTGTTATTTATTTATCTTGAGCTGGGCGCCATGGTCGGTATTTACTTCAAAACCGACCGCTTGCCTGTTCGCTTCTTACTCTACATCGCCATTACGGTACTCACGCGGTTTCTTGCCGTCGATGTCAAAGAGCTTACCAACGAAAAAATCGCATTCATAACTGGCGCCATCCTGCTGCTAACTCTGGCAATCCTGATCCTGCAGGTGGCGGCCTCGAAATTCCCAAAGGGTGACGTGGAATAACCTAGCGCAGCGCGATCTCTCCGTCTATCGCAAAGGAAAGACCCAGCTCGGCAATCTCTAAGGTCATCTTGGTTTTGATCGGTGTGCCCTTAAGCTTGCCTGCTTGCAACGCTTCGCGTATTGCCTGCTCGATTTCGCGCTGCGACGTCACGCCGACTTTCTTTAGGAACTTTCGCACCTCCATATTGAATTTTTCTTCATCAAACGCGCTCATATTGCCTCCAACAGAAGCAGCCTATCGAGCCGCTGAGTATTCCAGTATCGCTTGCGGTTCGGCAAGTACCGGGTGCTGTAGCAACCAGATATGGAACACGCTGCCATGTCCCGGCTCCGATTCGACCGTGATCTCGCCCCCGTAACGGCGAATCAAACCGTAACTGACTGAAAGTCCGAGGCCAGTGCCGCGACTGCCATCGGTGGTGAAAAACGGATCGAATACCCGGCCGACGTTTTCCGGCGTAATACCGACACCGTTATCGCGCACACTGATTACGACGCCGCGTGTATTCCAGTCAGCCGTTGTTATGTCAATGGTTCCATTGGCCGAGCTGGCTCGTGTCGCGTTCAACAGCAGGTTGATCAACACCTCTTGCAGTTCGTAGCGCCGGATACGCACGTGGCGGCTTGCACGCAAGCGCTTGTTAACCTTAACCGGAACCTTCTGCAGCGCGTGGCGCACAAGGGGCAATGTATCTTTGACGGCGCGATTTACGTCGACGTCTTCGACATCGACCTCGTCTTCCGGTGGATTCGGTCGAGCAAACTGCAATAGGCTATCAACGATGTACCGTATACGCTCACATTGTTGGATGATCATCTCGATATCGCCCTGGATGCTGTTGGCGGCGCTGCCCAACTCACTGACCAGCAGGTCAACGTGCCCGAGGATTACCGCCGTGGGGTTGTTGATTTCGTGGGCGATACCCGCCGCCATCTGGCCTAAGGAGGCGAGCTTTTCGGCAGTGAGCAGGCGCTGGCGGGTCTCGTGCAGCAACCTGACGGTCGTTTGCAGGTCCGTGTTCTTCTTTTCGAGCTGACGGGTGCGCTTCTCCACTTGTAATTCGAGACCGTCGGCCGCGCGTTGGATTTCGCGATTGCGTTCCTGCAAGAGATCAAGCATGGCGTCGAATTGGCGCGCGAGCTCGCCGATCTCGTCTTGCGAACGTATATCGCTGATGCGTTGGTCGAGACCTTGCTGCGTTGCCCGCACTACCTTCGTTATTTCTTCAATTGGTTTGAATATCGCTTTTGCGCCGCGCAGAGCGACCCAGGTCGACACACCGATCAATACGAGGAATATCAGTAGCAGTAATCCGACCGCCCGGTATTGGGTGGCACGAAAGGGTTCCTGCAGAAATCCGGTTTGCAGAATTGCGACACCCTGACCGTCGACGTCGAACAGAGGCTCGTACGCCGATATATACCAATCTCCACCGATATAATCGCGCGTCACCACCGTATTGCCCTCACCGACGACGAGATTCCTGATTTCCTGCGACACACGTGTGCCCAAGGCTTTATGCTTGCCGCTGAGCGAAAAGTCGGTGGCAACGCGCACGTTATTGAGCAAGATAGCGACCGCACCGAGGCCGCCTTCCGGCAGGGTGCCTGCGCCATACACACGCGCGCGCAAGTTTTCGATCAGGCTGCTATTCGCATTCAACACCACACCACCGTCGAGAAAGGCGAGCACTTTGCCGTGCACATCCTTCACTGGGTAAACAGTGCGCAATACCAGCGCTCGTTCTTCAAACAAGCGGCCGCGCGACTCCGCGCCGGTTTGACCGAAGGGCGTGCGCACCTGCTGTAACAGTCCGGCACCCTCGCGCGCCAAATCCTCGGGGGCGAATACTTCGAGTGCGACCGCCAGTCGCCCACGTAAGGCGCGATCCGTCAACGGGCTCGGCTTACTGCTTTGTCTGGCGTCACGATGGGTTTCATACAGCCAGTGTCCGACCTCGTCAGTCAGATGTACGAAGCTAAAACCTTCCTCATGCACTAGATCTTGCAGCTCTTGCTGCAAGCCCGTCGCGTCGTGTTGCTGCAGCATTCTGCGAAAAGCGGGAGACTCGCCCAAGCGTTGCAGCACAGCACTGTAGTCAAGCTCGATCTGCCGCAACGCATGACGCGCCAAAGCGCTGTCGCTCTTGGCCTTGAGAAAGAGGTTGTCGCGCCCGAACTCGCTGAACCAGTAGATCGTGAGACCCAGGGTCGCCGGCATCGCCAATAAAGTAGGGAAGAGCACTAGCAGCAGTAGCTTATAGCGCAGGGTCGAGCGAAAGCGCGCACGTATTCCTTTCCAACCCGAAGGTAGCGTCATAGCCGCGCCTAACCTTTAGGGCGATGTAGCGAAGCCCCGCAGCTTGCGCTCGAGTGTTTTGCGAGATACGGCGAGTCGTCGCGCGGCCTCGGATTTGTTGCCGCCTGTACTCTCAAGCACGCGCAACATATGATCTTTCTCGACTCTTTCAAGCGGCCAGTCGGGCGGAAACCCGTAGCTCGTTGGTTCCGATCTGTCGGCTGTCCCTGGGACCGCAGGCAGCGCATCTGCTGGCAGTCGTCCCAGCAGCAACGCACGTTCGACCAGATTCTTCAGCTCACGAACGTTTCCAGGCCATTCGTATTGCTGCAATCGCGCCACATCACCTGCACTGAAAGCCAATGGCGTCATGCCAAGCTCAGCGGAGAGACTTTTCGACAGGAACTCGAGTAGCTCAGGGATATCTTCTCGTCGCTGGCGCAACGGAGGTACCTTGATGGTGACGACGTTGAGCCTATAGTACAGGTCCTCACGAAAACGTCCGGCCTTGACCTCGTTCGCCAGGTTGCGGTTGGTCGCGGTGACGATACGCGTGTCAACTGCAAGTTCGCGGTCAGAGCCTACCGGGCGTACCCGACGGCTCTCCAGCACACGCAACAGTTTTGCCTGCAAGGCAGTGGACATCTCCGAGATTTCGTCGAGAAACAGGATGCCGCCGCCGGCGAAACTAAACAGTCCTTCGCGCGCCTGATGCGCACCGGTAAACGCACCTTTCGTATGCCCGAACAGTTCGCTTTCAAACAGATCCTGCGAGATAGCGACGCAGTTTACGGGGACAAATGGACCACTACCGCCGCTGAACTTGTGGATTGCGCGCGCCACGAGCTCTTTGCCGGTGCCGGTTTCACCTTCGATCAGCACTGAAGTCGGTGTGCGCGCGACACGTTCGATCACCTCATAGACTTCGTGCATGGCGGAACTGTGACCTACCATGCCGATACCGCCGTACTGGCGATCGACAAAGCTATCGAGCTCGCGACGCAGTACCGTGTTCTCGCGCGCAAGTCGGCGGCGCTCGAAACAGCGCTCAACGGCGGTAACGATCTGCTCGACTCGAAATGGCTTTAGAAGAAAATCTGCGGCGCCACTGCGCAACGCGCCAATAGTCGCCTCGACATCGGCATAGGCGGTGATGAATATCACATCCATCGCCGCGCCGCTTTCGCGCAATTCCTGCACCCATTCGAGCCCGGAGCGTCCCGGCAGGCGGATATCGACAATTAACAGATCGAACACACAACGCGCAAACAGCTGCTCGGCGACCTCGACATCGGCTGCTACCTCCACCAGGCCATAGCGTTTAGCAAGCGTGCGCCGAAGGAAATCGCGAATCCCCGGCTCGTCATCAACCACCAATATCGATGCCGGTCGGTTGGGGTGTGAGCCGTAATCCTTGGCACCGTCGCTGACGACTGCTGGGCTTGGAATGCTCGACATGGGCTAATTAAGGTAGAATCTATGGGTCATTTTGACGCACCGGTCGATCCGTACATTGCGTCAAAATGAACCGATTTTCAAGCGGGCTATGATCGCACCGGGAAACAGGACGGCGAATCGGCGCTAACGGCGTCGTGGAGCTAATGGCATCGGAATTGCAACGCGTCATCATGTTTAGCGTTATGGATCCGGCAAATACGCTTGTTTGCTCATGTGATAGTTGAAAATAAAACACTGCCACAACGAAAAATGGTGAGGGGTACATGAGCAAAGGCGCGGCCGCTAGGTATCCGCGCGCAGAGATCACCGGTGTAGTACTGGCCGGCGGGCGCGGCCAGCGCATGGGGGGTGTTGATAAAGGCCTGATGCTGTTGGCCGGCAAGCCGATGGTGACACACGTGCTGACTGCTCTGGGTCCACAAGTCGCCACGATCGTGGTCAATGCCAACCGCAACCTGGATCAGTACGCCACCTTTGGATACCGAGTCGCTGCCGATCCTATCGGCGACTACTATGGCCCGCTTGCCGGCATGGCCGGTGCCATGGAGATAGCGGCGACAAAATACATACTAACCGTGCCATGCGACTCGCCGCTCATGGCATGCGACCTGGTCGCGCGCCTGTACCGGGCGTTGAGCCAGGAGCGCGCTGAGATCGGCGTGGCCCATGACGGCGAGCGCATGCATCCCGTGTTTGCGTTACTACAGCGCGATTTGCTGCCGAGCTTGTACGAATATCTGCAGAGCGGCGAGCGCAAGATCGATCGTTGGTTTGCCCGCCACAAGGTGGCAGTGGCGTACTTCGCCGACGAGCCCGAGACCTTCATTAACGTCAACGATCCGGAAGAGCGCGCCGCTGTCGAGGCGAGGTTGGCGCAGGTGCGCCTATGCTGAAGCATGCACAGGTGCCGTTATTGGGCTTTGCCGCCTTCAGTAATACCGGTAAGACAACCCTGATCGCCAGTCTATTGCCACTGCTACGCGAACGTGGCTTGCGCGTCGGCGTTATTAAGCACGCCCGGCACGGCTTCGACATTGACCACCCAGGCAAGGACAGCTACGTGCTGCGCGAGGCCGGTGCAGCTCAGATGTTGATAGGAGCACCACAGCGCTGGGCGCTAGTGACGGAAACGCCCGGGCAGGGCGACCCGAAACTGGAGGATTTGCTGCCGCACCTGGATCAGAAACGCCTAGACTGCATACTCGTGGAGGGCTTCAAGCATGAGCCGTTGCCGAAGATCGAGCTGCATCGGCCAATCCAGGGGCATCCGCTGATGTGCCTCACTGATGAGACGATCATCGCCGTTGCTAGCGATGGGCCCTTGGCTGTGGAGCTGCGAGTGCCGCTACTCGACCTTAACAACCCTTTGCAAATCGTTGATTTTGTTTACCATACCCTTTTTGGCAAAACCGGCCAGCGGGCGCAAAAACCAGAATAGATGATAAGCTTTGCCCGGCGAGGGTCGACACGTGAATCGATGAAACAAACAAGCGCGAACCTGCAACAGGGCTGCGGCGGCCACGGGTCGCCGGCGCTGTCGGTGGAGGATGCACGTGCCCGCATCACAGCGGCGCTCGCACCGGTCGGTGGCGAGGAAAAGGTGGCCCTTCGCAGTGCCCTCGGTCGCATGCTGGCAGAAGATATTCGCTCGCCCATTAACGTGCCGGCCCACACTAACTCAGCTATGGACGGCTATGCGATGCACGGTAGCGATCTGCCCACACGGGGCAACGCTGAGCTCGCTGTGGTCGGTACTGCCTGGGCTGGTCGACCGTACATCGGTATGGTCAAACGCGGGCAATGTACCCGCATCATGACCGGTGCACCCATGCCGAAGGGCACGGATACGGTCATTATGCAGGAAGACGTCGAGCGCGATGGTGACACCATCCGTGTCGGTAACGGGCACAAGTCCGGACAGCACGTGCGCGCGGCCGGCGAAGACGTGAGCGCCGGTCAGACTGTGCTAAGCGCAGGTCGGCAGTTGCTGCCTGTAGATCTCGGCCTATTGGCATCACTCGGCATTGCCGAGGTGAAGGTTCGACGTCGGCTGCGCGTGGCTTTTTTCTCTACCGGCGACGAGTTGCGCTCTATCGGTGAGCAGTTGGCCGACGGCCAAGTTTTCGACAGCAACCGATATACGCTGTACGGCATGTTGGCCCGACTCGGCGTGGATATCATCGACATGGGCGTCGTACCCGACGAGCGCCAGGCCACTCACGAGGCGTTCATTCAAGCCGCTGACAATAGTGACGTGCTTATCACCTCGGGTGGTGTGTCCGTAGGGGAAGCGGATTATGTGAAGGAAACACTCGACAAAATTGGCAAAGTGGACTTCTGGCAGATCGCGATCAAACCGGGAAGGCCGCTCGCATTCGGACGGGTGAAAGCGGCCGTGTTCTTTGGTCTGCCCGGTAATCCAGTATCGGTGATGGTCACTTTTTACCAGTTTGTCGCCCCGGCACTGCGGCAAATGATGGGGCAAATCGGCATTGACCCAAACCCGACCTTCAAGGTGCGCTGTGCATCGCGCCTGAAAAAAACAAAGGGGCGTACCGAATTTCAACGGGCAGTACTAGAACGTACGGTCGAAGGAGAACTGGTGGTGCGCAGTACCGGGGCTCAGGGCTCTGGCTTGCTGCACTCAATGAGTGTGGCCAATTGTTTCGTCGTTCTGCCGGCTGACTCGGGCGGCGTAGAGCCTGGTGCACTCGTAGAGGTACAACCTTTTCATGGTGTGATCTGATCGCGAGGGGTGAGGGGTCAGGATAGGTCACGAGTATGCCGGAGAGTAGAGAACGTCAGTTCATTCCGCTCAATATAGCGGTCCTCACTGTTTCGGATACGCGTACCGAAGACAACGATACGTCCGGCAAGCTGTTAGTTCAGCGGTTAACCGAAGCGGGTCACCGACTCGTGCATAAAGCGATCGTACGCGACGACGTTTACCGCATCCGCGCAACTGTCTCACACTGGATCGCCGACGACCAGGTGAATGTCATTATCACCACCGGTGGCACCGGCGTCACCGGTCGGGATGGCACCCCGGAGGCGATAAAGCCGTTGCTCGACAAGGAAATCGAAGGCTTCGGCGAGGTTTTTCGCACTCTTTCCTACGAGCAGATAAAGACCTCAACTCTGCAGTCGCGGGCGTTGGCCGGGGTCGTTAATGGTACATACATTTTCTGCGTGCCCGGTTCATCGGGAGCTTGTCGCACCGCCTGGGACCAGGTTATCGCTCCGCAGCTGGATTACCGTACGCGGCCATGCAACCTGGTCGAGTTGATGCCGCGACTTCTAGAATCGTAAACGTACCTCCTAAAAATAATATAGGGAGCAACAATGAAACGCATCGAAACACTTGCGGCTTCACCGTCACGTCTGATTCCAGCTCTCCTGATGTTTGTTGCGGTGTCCGGCTTTGCGCAGGGGATGAGTCCCGCCGGCAGCGCTAACGTCACCAACGACTGCACAACGATCGCTCCCCAGGCCAACATCAACAATTGCGATCTCAGCGCCAGCGACTTGCGCAGCGCGCGCCTGAGTGGGGCGAGCATGAAATATACAAATCTGGCATTTGTCGACCTGTCTTTTGCCGAGATGAGCGGTGTGGATCTGACCGCGGCCGATATCCATGGAGCACAGCTGTTTAATGCGAACCTGAGCGGCGCCAATGTCCGAGGCAGCGACTTGAGCCAAGCGAAAATGCAGCAAACCAAATTGAAGCTCGCTAACCTGCGCGGCGCCAACTTGAGCCAGGCTGACATGCGTGAAGCCGATCTCACCGGCGCCGACCTGCGTAATGCCGATTTACGCCACACGGACCTGAATAATACTAAGATCGACGGCGTGATTTGGGGCAACACGATTTGCCCGGACGGCACACGCAGCGACGCTAGCCCGCTTCGCACGTGCGCGGCCAACCTAACACCGTAGGCCGACTACCCAAGCGCACATTTATTGCTTTCGTTGCGGCTGTCTGCCGGGTGCATCAGTCACACCCGCGCACAGACGGGCGCATGCAGGCGTATTTTGCCTATAATGCGCCTCGTTCAGCGGTTGAACCGACTGTTATGCGCATACTACTGAGTAATGACGACGGCTACCTGGCAACCGGTTTAGCCGCATTGGCACGGGCATTGGCTCCGATCGCGCAGATCGACGTGGTCGCTCCCGAGCGCGACCGCAGCGGTGCCAGCAACTCGTTAACACTGGACCTGCCGTTGCGCGTCAGGCGTGCCGACAACGGTTTCTATTACGTCGATGGTACGCCCACTGACTGTGTCCACCTCGCAATTACCGGTCTCATGGATCGTCAACCGGACATGGTGCTGGCGGGGGTCAATCGGGGTTCCAACCTCGGCGATGATGTGCTGTACTCCGGCACCGTAGCGGCCGCCATGGAGGGCCGTTTTTTAGGTGCACCGGCCATGGCGATTTCACTCGTGGGGGAACGCGGCCGCCACTTCGACACGGCGGCCCAGGTAGCGCTCAAGCTATTGGAGAGGTTGCGGAACGACCCGTTGCCGGCAGACACCATTCTCAACGTCAACGTGCCTGACTTACCGTTGGAAGAGCTGGCGGGCTTCGAAGCGACCCGGCTGGGACATCGCCACAAGTCAGAACCAGTGATCCGCGCCGCCGACCCGAGCGGTGAGCCGATCTACTGGGTAGGTTCGCCGGGCGGCGAGGCCGATGCGGGCCCGGGCAGCGACTTTCATGCAGTGCGCCGGGGCTTCGTATCCGTTACCCCGTTACACGTCGATCTCACCCGCTACGCGGCCTTGGATCATGTGGCCTCGTGGTTGAAAAGGAACTAAGACCCGTGACCAAGTGGCCGGCCGGAATCGGCATGACTTCGCAGAGAACCCGAGATCGGCTCATCGCGCGGTTGCAACAGCTGGGCATAAACAATCCACAAGTGCTGGACGTGATGCGCACCACGCCGCGTCACCTATTCGTGGAAGAAGCGCTCGCCAGTCGCGCCTACGAGGATACGGCACTGCCGATCGGTTATGGCCAAACAATCTCGCAACCATACATAGTCGCCCTGATGACACAGGCCTTGCTGGCCAACGGACCGCTGGCAACGGTACTGGAAGTGGGCAGTGGCTCGGGGTATCAAACGGCCGTTCTCTCGCCGCTGGTCGGTAAGGTCTACTCGGTCGAGCGATTAGAGCCATTGCTACAGTCGGCGCGGCGCCGACTGTTACGGTTGGGTTATAGGAACGTTTCTTGCAAGCTCGCTGATGGTAACTGGGGGTGGGAAGAGCGCGCTCCTTTCGACGGCATCATTGTGACGGCAGCACCCGCGACAGTCCCAAATGCGTTACTGTCACAGTTGGCCCCGGGCGGAAGCATGGTTATTCCGGTTGGTAACGGCGAGATGCAAGAGCTGCTGCTAATCAAACATACGGAATCCGGGATCTCCCGCCTGGTACTCGAGCGGGTAAATTTTGTGCCGCTGTTGCGCGGCCAGAACTAGATAGGGACCTTTGACTGCTTGAGCGTTAATGCGTGATAACCTGCGGTCGACGATTGTTGTGTTTACGCTTGCAACCTTTATGGCTGGCTGCGCCGGCTATCGCCCGAGTGATGAGGCGAAGAGGACGCAACGTCCGCTCGCGTCCGGTTACCGCACCGTGGTGAGCGGTGACACGCTCTACAGCATCGCCTGGGATGCAGGCCAGGACTACCGCGATGTAGCGCGTTGGAACGGAATACGTTCTCCCTACCTACTTAAACCCGGGCAACAGATCCGACTGTCGCCCCCGCAGCGTGGTGATGATCGTGTGATCGTTGCCGCTGGCGACACGCTCTACAGCTTAGCCGAGGACGTCGGCGTCAGTTACAAGGACTTGGCCCACTGGAACAACATTCCCCCGCCTTACGTCATCCGGCCCGGGCAAACCTTGCGCACCACGCCACCCGGGACCAGCACAGCGAAGGCATCTCGTTCCTCGACCGGTAACAAGCGCTCCTCGTCCAAATCGGCGCCAGTCTACACCGTGTCCGCTGCCAAGCTCGGCCCCTGGGAATGGCCAGCGGACGGTCGTGTCGTCAACGGATTCGCCACCAGTAAAGGGTTAGACATCGCCGGCAGGCGCGGACAATCGGTTCGCGCAACCGCACCGGGGCAGGTGGTTTACAAGGGTGGTGGACTTCGCGGTTATGGTCAGCTTATCATCGTCAAACATAACCGCGATTTCCTCAGTGCTTACGCGCACTGTGACCGTATTTATGTTGAAGAAGGGGACGTGATAAAACGAGGTCAGAAGATTGCCGCGATGGGCAACAGCGGAACTGACCAGGTAAAGCTCCACTTCGAGATTCGCTACCGGGGTTCACCGGTAGACCCCCTAAAGTATCTTCCAAGAAGGTAGCTAGATGCCTCCGCGAAAATCGTCCAGCACTAACGAAGACGAGCCGGTGACCGATTCCTTGCAGGAGGAGGAACCGTCTCAGGCAACCGAGGACGCTGAGCCGTCGAATTCAGAAGGAGAAGAGGCACCGCAGCCGCGCAAGCGTGCCGCTGGCGAGGATGCACAACAAGCTGACGCCACCCGTATTTATCTAAAAGAGATTGGCTTTTCACCGCTGCTTACGGCAGAGGAAGAAGTGTATTATGCGCGCCGCGCGCAACGCGGTGATGGCGAGGCGCGTAAGCGCATGATCGAAAGCAACCTGCGACTCGTTGTCAAGATTGCACGACGTTACATGAATCGCGGCCTCGCCCTGCTAGATTTGATTGAAGAAGGTAACCTCGGCCTGATACGTGCGGTAGAAAAATTCGACCCTGAACGCGGCTTTCGTTTTTCCACTTATGCTACCTGGTGGATTCGGCAAACAATCGAGCGCGGCATCATGAACCAAACGCGCACCATACGTTTGCCGGTTCACGTGTTAAAGGAAATCAATATCTACCAACGTGCCGCGCGCCACCTTTCGCAAAAGCTTGACCACGAGCCGACGCCGGAGGAAGTTGCCAATCTGTTGGACAAACCGATCGAGGAGGTCAAGGACATGCTCGGCTTAACGGAGCGTGTGACCTCTGTGGATGCGCCGCTCGACGAAGACCCGGACCGCTCGTTACTCGACGCCATTGCCGACGAGCAAACGCAGGACCCGGAGAAGATTTTGCACCGCGAGGACCTGCAGTCGCAGATCGAGATCTGGTTGAACGAGCTCAATGACAAGCAGCGTGAGGTCGTCGAGCGCCGTTTCGGTCTCAATGGCCGTGAGATCTCCACGCTGGAGGAGGTCGGCGCCGATATCGGTGTCACCCGTGAGCGCGTTCGCCAGATTCAGGTGGAAGCCTTACGGCGCCTGCGCGTGTTGCTGGAGAAGGCCGGTTACTCCATCGATTCGCTGTTCTAATCGATAAGCAGGGCAGCGACAACGCGGCGACCTTCGCTAACGAGAATATTATAGGTGCGACAGGCGGCACCCGTGTCCATCACTTCGAAGCCGATCTGCGCCTGCACCAGCGCCCGGGTGAGTTCAGCCTTGGGAAAACGCAACCGCTTGCCCGTTCCGAGGATCACGACTTCGGGTTGCAGCTCCATGAGCGCCTCGAAATGGCTGGCTTGCAATGCCTCGAAACCGTCCGGCAAGCAGTTGGTAAGGACCCGTTCACGGGTGAGCACTAGGTTGCAACGGTAAACCTCCTGATTCACCGTGACCTGCCCAGGCCCATAGGCACGCACAATGTGCGTACCGACTTCACCGCTTTCAAATTGTAGTTTCACGCGTGGCCGATCCCCGGGGGCTATTGTAACCCCATGAGGCCGTGTCATTGACAGCCGCTCTGGCCACGGTTATGTTGCATCGTTTTTCCCTTGCAGATACTGGCAGTATTTTTCGAGTAAACCGATGGACGAATTCCCCCGCATCAAACGTCTCCCACCTTACGTCTTTAATATCGTCAACGAGCTGAAGGCGCAGGCACGCAGGCGCGGGGAAGATATTATCGACTTCGGCATGGGCAACCCGGACCGTCCGCCCGCCAGTCATCTCATAGACAAGTTGTGCGAAGTGGCGCAACGGGAAGAAGCCCATCGCTACTCGATGTCACGCGGTATTCCGCGGTTGCGACGTGCCATCTGCCAGTGGTACCAGCGGCGCTTTGGCGTCGAGCTCGACAGCGAAAAACACGCAATCGTCACAATCGGCTCGAAAGAGGGCTTGGCACATCTGGCCCTTGCCACGGTGGAACCTGGCGACGCCGTGCTTGTGCCCAACCCCGCGTATCCGATCCACCCGTGGGCGTTCGTCATCGCCGGGGCTGATATCCGTCATGTGCCCTTGGTTGCTGGCGGTGATTTCTTCGCCGAGCTGGAAAAGGCCATCCACACCTCCTGGCCGCCGCCGAAGATGCTGCTATTGAACTTTCCCGCGAACCCGACCTGTCAGTGTGTCGATCTGAAGTTCTTCGAACAGGTAGTGGCGGTGGCGCGCGAGCACAAGATGTGGGTTATTCACGATCTTGCCTACGCCGACATCGTGTTTGACGGCTATGTGGCACCGTCGATCCTGCAGATCGATGGTGCCATGGATGTTGCGGTCGAATTCTTTTCGCTGTCGAAGAGCTATAGCATGCCCGGTTGGCGCGTCGGGTTCATGTGCGGCAACGAAAAACTGGTAGCGGCCCTGGCACGCCTGAAGTCTTATCTCGACTACGGAATTTTCACGCCGATCCAGGTGGCGGCTATTCTCGCACTCGAGGGGCCGCAGGACATGGTGGAGACAGTGCGTCTCATGTATCAGAACCGTCGCGATGTACTGTGCAATGGCCTCGACTCGGTGGGCTGGCAAGTGGACAGACCCAAGGCAACGATGTTCGTGTGGGCACGCATCCCGGAAAACTACCGCCAGCTAGGCTCCTTGGAATTCTCCAAGAGGCTACTGGCGGAGGCCAAAGTTGCCGTGTCGCCAGGTATTGGCTTCGGCGAGTATGGCGATGAGCACGTGCGCTTCAGCCTTATTGAAAACGAGCACCGTACGCGCCAGGCCATCCGTGGAATCCGTAGCATGTTCAAAAGTGTTAGCACCCCGATTTCCGCCGTAGGCCGGACGCGCGCGTGAGGCCCGTACGTATCGGTATCCTCGGCCTCGGTACGGTCGGTTGCGGCACCGTCAACGTGCTCGGACGCAACGCCGAAGAAATCACCAGGCGTGCGGGGCGCAAGATCACTGTGGTACAGGCGTCAATTCGTGACCCTGGCAAGACCCGCGGTTGCGCCATTTCGGGTTTCGCCCTGACTCAGGACCCGTCGCAGATTGTCACCAACCCCGAAATCGACATCGTCGTCGAGCTTATTGGCGGTCTCAGCCCGGCGCGCGAGCTCGTGCTACAAGCTATCGCCCAGGGCAAACACATCGTCACAGCCAACAAAGCATTAATTGCCGTGCACGGGAACGAGATTTTCGCCGCCGCCCAAGACAAGGGAGTGATGGTGGCGTTCGAGGCGGCAGTGGCGGGCGGCATCCCGATCATCAAGGCGATCCGCGAGGGCCTCGCGGGCAACCGCATCGATTGGTTGGTTGGCATTATCAATGGCACCGGCAACTACATTCTTACGGAAATGTTCGAGCGCAAGCGCCCGTTCGCTGAGGTATTGGCCGACGCTCAGCGCCTTGGTTATGCCGAAGCGGACCCTACGCTAGACGTCGAGGGCATAGACGCCGCGCACAAGCTAACGATCCTGGCATCGATAGCCTTCGGTATTCCGTTGCAGTTCGACAAGGCATATACAGAGGGTATCAGGCACATCAGCTTGGCTGACCTGCAATACGCCAAAGAGCTGGGTTATCGCATAAAGCATCTCGCCATCGCGAGACGCAGTAATGGCGGGGTCGAATTACGGGTGCACCCCACATTGATACCCGAACGCCAGCTTATCGCCAGCGTCGACGGCGTCATGAATGCAGTGCTAGTCCAAGGCGACGCCCTGGGACCGACGCTCTATTATGGTGCCGGTGCCGGCGCTGAGCCGACGGCCTCGGCCGTGGTGGCAGACCTGGTGGATGTCGTGCGCACCTTGACCACTGATCCCAATAATCGCGTACCGCACCTGGCCTTCCAGCCCAATGCCTTATCGGACCTGCATATACTCCCGATGGAGCAGGTTCATACTTCTTATTACTTGCGCATGCAAGCGCGCGACCGCCCCGGCGTGCTCGCCGAGGTCGCACAGATTCTTGCCAGTCACGGCATCAGTATCGAGGCGGTTGTACAGAAGGAACCGGCGGAAGGAGAGGACAGCGTGCCGCTGATCATGTTACTGCATCGAGTGATGGAGAAACACATGAATGCGGCACTCGAGCGTATCGAAGCCCTCGACAGCATCGAGGGCAAGGTAATGCGTCTGCGTGTGGAAGCTCTACACAAAACTTGGAAATAAGTTCGTGAGTCGTAATTCGTTAACCGGTAGTCATTGGATTATGCACGCATGGCCTACGATTCACGACTAACCAGTAACGACTAACGAATGTACACCGGAATTATCGATCGCTATCGCGACTATCTGCCGTTGCGCCGGCAAGCGCGTGTCATCAGCCTGCATGAAGGCAATACGCCGTTGATTCGCCTCGACACGATCGCCGCCCAGCTTAACCGCGGGGTGGAGCTTTACGCCAAGTTCGAAGGACTAAACCCTACCGGCTCGTTCAAAGACCGGGGAATGACGGTTGCTATTACCCACGCGTTGGATGAGGGCAGCCGCGCCGTGATCTGTGCCTCCACCGGCAACACTTCGGCATCAGCAGCCGCCTACGCCGCGCGTGCCGGCATCCGCTGCTTCGTCATCATTCCTGAAGGCAAGATTGCATTAGGCAAGCTGGCACAAGCCATGATGCACGGCGCAGTTGTCATCCAGATCGCCGGCAACTTTGATGACGGTATGCGACTCGTCAAAGAGGTAGCCGAGCAGACGTCGTTGACTATCGTTAATTCCATCAATCCGTTTCGACTGCAAGGCCAAAAAACCGTTAGCTTTGAGATCAGCGACGCTCTCGGTCGCGCACCGGATTATCACTGCCTGCCTGTCGGCAACGCCGGCAATATCAGCGCCCATTGGATGGGTTATAGCGAGTACTTACAAAAGGGCGTGATCGATGCGCCGCCGGTAATGTGTGGCTACCAGGCTGCTGGCGCGGCGCCGTTTGTATTGGGGCATAAGGTCGACCAACCAGAGACCATTGCCACCGCGATCCGCATCGGTAATCCACAATCGTGGGACAAGGCTTGGGACGCGCAAAAACGTTCGGAAGGTTGGTTTGACAAGTTCAGCGACGAGGAGATTCTCCAGACCCAGGGGCTCTTGGCACAGCGCGCAGGTATCTTCTGCGAACCCGCCTCGGCGGTGGCGCTAGCGGGCGCCATGCGCGATATAACGACGGCCAAGATACCGGCAGGTAGCTGCGTCGTCTGCACTCTAACCGGTCATGGCCTGAAAGACCCCGACATTGCCATCAAGCAGAGCCGGGCGCCGATGATAAAAATCAACGCCGAATTGAATGCGGTGAAGAAGGCGATCCTGGATCACTTGGCGTGAGTGTAACGCCTGCCTGTGCACGCCTTAAACCTCACGTATTGAGTATAATCGGCCCCATGCTTTCGGCCGAAGTGGTTGAATAGGTACGGCGCAATGACGCAACCGCCCTGGGGGAGGGAAGCGTTCTTGGCAGACCGAACCCCGGCGCAAGCTGCCTGATATGTCTGCGACCGCTAACGGTTCCGCGACCCGACTAAAGCTGCTGATCCCCGGCCTGCTCGGTACCGAGTCCGGAATCATCCGGACCAACGCCGCGTTGCGCAGCTCACTTCCCTCGTTGGAAACTGCGTTATCCCGGAGCGATCGCCTGGGCAATGCGCGCACGGACTTCGAAACGCTTGCATTCGAGCTCTTCAACATAAAAGTCGATGCAAGCAAGGATCTGCCCGTGGCGGCTGTTACCCGCGTACTTGACATGGGAGTTGTCGATAACGGTTGGTGGTTGCGTGCCGACCCGGTACACTTGCGACCTGACCACGACCGTTTGCTACTAGCCGATGATGCATTGCTGCAGCTGACCCAAGCAGAGGCAGATCAATTGGCTGCCGAGTTGGTCGAGGCCTACGCCACCGATGGTTGGATTCTGAAAGCCGCGCGGCCTGATCGCTGGTATTTGAAACCACCAGCAATTCCGCAGATCAGGACAGCCCCGTTACCTTTGGTGGTAGGGCACAACGTGCATGACTACCTCCCCCAAGGCAACGATGGCAAGGCTTGGTGTACGATCCTCAACGAAATCCAGATCTTATTGCACACAGCGTCTATCAACGTTGATCGCGAGCAGCGCGGCGCGCTGCCGATCAATAGCTTGTGGTTCTGGGGCGGCGGCAAGCTGCCCGAGCCCCAGCGAGTGTCTTGGGATAGAGTGTGGACCGATGAGCCTGTTAGTCTGGCGTTAGCGCGTCTGTCGCAGACGCCAACAGGACCGGTGCCCGCCAGCGCCGAGGAGTGGCTATCCGCCGCAACGGGCGGCGAGCATTTGGTCGTATTGGCCGGTATGCGCCCGTCTGCACAGTACGGCGACGTCGATAGCTGGCGTGAGCTCGCCCAGGAGCTCGAGGAGCAGTGGATGACGCCGTTGCTTTCCGCGCTCAAGCGGGGCACGGTGCAAGACATCATGCTTTACACCGAATTTGCACCCGGCTTCACCATAAGCGGGAAGCACTCGCGACGCTGGTGGCGACGTCGACGACCGCTCGCGAGCTATCGCTAGCACAGGACCAAAGATAACGACGAATGCAGCCCTCGCGAAAGATTATCCGTCGCCCAGCCTCGTTGCAGGCGCAGCGATTGGCCGAAAAGGTCCATCCCGTGTTGGCACGCGTTTACGCCGCGCGCAACGTTTCGCAGACGGACGAGCTCGACCATTCACTCGAGCGATTGCACCATCCGCGCTTGCTCAAGGATATCGACCGGGCTGTCGAGCTCTTGGCACAAGCCGTTATCAACGACAAGCATGTCGTAGTCGTCGCCGACTTCGACGCCGACGGCGCTACTGGCTGCGCCCTAGCGGTGCGTGCTTTGCGGGCCGTGGGTGGGCGCCGCGTCAGTTACGTTGTGCCAGATCGGTTCCGCTACGGGTACGGCCTAACGCCGGAGATCGTGGCACTCGCCGCCGAACGCGCGCCGGATCTACTGGTGACGGTCGACAACGGTATTTCCAGCATCGATGGCGTACGCGCGGCGCACGAACGTGGCATCGCCGTGCTGATTACCGATCACCATCTGCCCGGCGAGACGTGCCCCGCCGCTGACGCCATCGTCAATCCCAACCAACCGGGAGACAGCTTCCCAAGCAAACACCTCGCCGGTGTCGGCGTGATTTTCTATGTGATGCTGGCCTTGCGTGCGCACCTGCGTGACCTCGGCTGGTTCGGTGCTGCTCGGCCAACGCCGAACCTCGCGCAATTGCTCGACCTAGTGGCGCTCGGCACGGTTGCCGACCTGGTGCCGCTGGACCACAACAACCGCATCCTGGTGGCGCACGGCTTGGCACGTATCGGCCGTGGCGATGCCTGTGCGGGTATTCGTGCCCTGCTGGCCGTGGCGGGACGCAGCGCAAGCGGCGTTACTGCCAGCGATCTCGGGTTTTGCGTGGCGCCGCGCCTGAACGCAGCCGGGCGTCTCGAGGATATGGCACTGGGGATCGATTGCTTGTTGACCGATGACCCTGAGGGGGCACAGGTGATGGCGCTGCGTCTAGATGCATTGAATCGTGAGCGCAGGGCCATCCAGGAAGATATGCAAATGCAGGCCTTCGCCGCCGTGGATGCGCTGCGCCTGGAGCGCGACACCGTGCCCCTAACGCTGTGCCTTTTCGATCCCGGCTGGCATCAGGGCATCATTGGACTCGTAGCCTCGCGTCTCAAGGAGCGCTTCGAACGCCCCGCCATCGCCTTCGCCCCAGCAAACGACGCAGAGCTGAAGGGGTCGGCGCGCTCGGTACCGGGGCTGCACATCCGTGACACACTCGATGCCATCGCCGCGCGCCATCCCGGCCTGTTGCAAAAGTTTGGCGGCCACGCGATGGCCGCCGGACTCAGTCTGCAGCGTGATCAGTTCCCGGCGTTTTGCGCCGCTTTTGAGGCTCAAGTCGCCGAACAACTGTCGGACGATAGCCTGCGCGGCAATATCCTGTCGGACGGTGAGCTTACCCCGGGAGAGCTGAATCTGGAGCTCGCTACGCTGCTACGGGAGGCCGGTCCATGGGGTCAGGGTTTTCCAGAACCAGTGTTTGACGGGGAATTCGAAATCGTCGCCAGCCGCGTCGTCGCCGAGAAACATTTGAAGCTGACACTGCGCCATCCCGCCAATAACCGGGTGCTTGATGCCATTTCCTTCAATCATCTGACTCGAGCACCGATACTCGATTGCCCTCGTGCGCACGCCGCCTATAAACTTGATGTCAACGAGTATCAGGGGTATCGCTCATTGCAGCTCATCGTCGAGCATCTCGAACCAGCATCGTAAGTCGTGAAACGATGGCGCTAGACTAACGACTCACGATTTACCGCTTACGATTAACGAACGAATGAACGTCCTGGTGTTCGACATAGAAACCGTGCCCGATGTCGCGACCGGCCGCAAGCTGCACAGTCTCGCCGGGCTGAGCGACGCGGACGTGGCGCGCGTGATGTTTGAAAAACGCCGCGAGGAAACGGGCGAATCGGATTTTCTGCGTCACCACCTTCATCGCATCATCGCCATTTCGGCCGTGTTGCGGCAAGGGGAACGTTTGCGCGTCTGGTCGCTCGGCGACAATGACTCAAGTGAGGTCGAGCTGATCACTCGTTTCTTTGACGGCATAGAAAAGTTCGCACCGACGCTGGTGTCGTGGAATGGCAGTCAGTTCGACCTGCCGGTGCTGCACTACCGTGCCTTGTTGCACGGAATAACGGCGCCACGCTATTGGGACACTGGCGGTCTGGATCGGGAATTTCGCTGGAACAATTATCTCAACCGGTTTCACGAGCGTCACACCGACCTGATGGACGTGCTCGCCGGTTATCAGCCGCGGGCGGCCGCTCCCTTGGAGGAGATCGCGCTGATGCTCGGCTTACCCGGGAAAATGGGAGCCAGTGGCGCCGACGTGTGGAAGAACTATTGTGCCGGTAAGCTCGAAGAGATTCGCAACTACTGCGAGACCGACGTGCTCAATACCTATCTGATCTACCTGCGCTGGGAATTACTACGCGGTAATCTCGATACGGCTGGTTGGCGACGTGAGCAGCAACTAGTGCGCGAGACCCTGCAAACCGAGCACAAACCGCACATGCAAGCTTTCCTCGAGGCCTGGGATAGGCACGCGGGCTAGCGCGCATTGCCAACACGGTTGCCTAGGCGGCCTGTATGGACCAAGGTGATTGCTCGTCAGCTGTCTGTCATTCACTTGATATGGCCAACGCCGCTAAACGCCAGGGACAGAAACCCGCCACTACCAGCGACACGTGTAACGCCGAGATCGAGCAACTTAGCTACGATGGGCGGGGGGTGGCTCATGTCGACGGCAAAGCCGTCTTCATCGATGGCGCTTTGCCGGGCGAACGCGTCGTATTCCGTTACGGTAAGCGGCACAAACGCTATGACACGGGTCAGCTGCTCGAGGTCCTCCGCGCCGCGCCGACGCGCGTGACACCTGAGTGCACGTACTTCGGCACCTGCGGCGGCTGCAGTCTTCAGCACTTGGCGCCCGAGGCACAGCTGGCAGCGAAGCAGCAGGTTTTGCAGGATAGCCTTGCACACATCGGCAAGGTTACCCCGGAACGTTGGTTAGCGCCGTTACCTGGGCCCGCGTGGGGATACCGACGCAAGGCGCGCCTGGGGGTGCGCCTGGTACCGAAGAAGGGCGGGGTGCTGGTCGGTTTTCGTGAGCGTCGACATTCATTCATCACGCCGCTGGCCGACTGCAAGACGCTGGATCCACGTCTTGCCACGCTGTTGCCGCCACTGACTGAGCTCATCTCCGCGCTCTCGTGCGCCGACCGCATCCCGCAGATTGAGGTGGCGGCTGGCGACCGCGATGTGGCGCTAGTATTTCGTCACCTGGTGCCGTTGGGCGAGGACGACCGCGAACGACTGCGCGCCTTCGGCGAGCGACATACCTTGCAAATCTATGTCCAGGCGCAAGGCCCGGAATCGGTCACGGCGCTATGGCCGCTGCAACCGCCTCTGCTGAGGTACCGACTGGGGGAGCACGAAGCCGAAATCCTGTTCGCGCCCACTGACTTTGTGCAAATCAACACAGCCGTCAACGCCCGTATCGTCGACCGGGCTCTGGAGCTGCTGGACCCGCAGCAGCACGAATTGGTACTCGATCTATTTTGCGGCGTGGGGAACTTCACCGTGCCGCTGGCGCGCCGCGCCGCGCGCGTACTGGGCCTGGAGGGCGATGCGACCCTGGTGCAGCGCGCGCGACTGAACGCTGACCATAACCGGGTTGTCAATGTAAGCTTCCGGGAAGCCGATCTCTACCGCGAGCTCGATCATATGCCCTGGGGCGAGGAGCGCTTTGACAAGCTGCTATTGGACCCTCCGCGCAGCGGCGCCATCGAGGCGATCAAACACCTCTCGACCCACAGGCCTTCGCGCATCGTCTATGTTTCTTGTTACCCAGCCACGCTCGCGCGCGACAGCGATTATCTGGTGCATGCACTGGGCTACCGAATGGCGAGCGCCAGCGTGGCCGATATGTTCCCGCAAACCAGCCACACCGAGGCAATCGCACTTTTTGTCGCTGAGTGAAGCCAATGCCGAACGATGCGCACATCATTGCCATAGATATCCCGACGCAGACGCTGACGTTGCAGGATAGCCGCGGCGAAATACTCATGCAGACCCTCGTATCGACCGCCAAGAACGGCGCAGGCGAAAGCAAGGGTAGCGAATGCACGCCGCGCGGGCGCCATCTGATCCGGGCAAAGATTGGCGCCGCTGCACCGGCCAACACCGTGTTCGTTTCGCGCCGGCCTACGGGTGAGATCTACTCACGGGCGCTACGAGCGCTCTACCCACAGCGCGACTGGATCCTGACGCGCATCCTCTGGTTGAGCGGCCTGGAACCGGGCAAGAACCGCCTGGGCGCCGTCGACACCATGCAACGCTATATCTACATCCACGGTGCGCCGGACGAGGACACCATGGGCGTACCGAGCTCTCACGGGTGCGTGAAAATGCGCAATGCCGACGTGGTCGCCCTGTTTGATCTGGTCAGCCCCGGCACCGTGGTCGTCATCAGCGGCTAAACTCCGCCTATGGCGCTCGGACCGGTGACGCTTGGACTGCAAGGCCTGACGCTGACGGCAGCGGAACGCGACTACCTGCGCCATCCGCTGACCGGTGGGGTCATTCTTTTCGAGCGCAATTACGAATCTCCCTCGCAATTATCGGCCTTGGTGGCGGAAATCCACGCTCTGCGGCAACCACCGCTGCTAGTGCTGGTCGATCAGGAAGGGGGGCGCATCCAGCGGTTTCGCAGCGGTTTCACACCGCTGCCCGCTGCCCGCGTGCTTGGCCAGCTTTACGACGAAAATCGGCGGCGCGCCAAGCGCCTCGCCCAGACCTGCGGCTGGCTGATGGCGACTGAGCTGCGAGCTGTTGGTGTCGATGCTAGCTTGGCGCCTGTGCTGGACCTGGATCGTGGCATCAGCAGTGTCATCGGCGATCGCGCCTTTCATAGCGATCCCGAGGCGGTAGCCGATATCGCCCATTCCTATATGACGGGCATGAGCCAGGCCGGTATGGCGGCCACGGGCAAGCATTTTCCGGGGCACGGCAGCGTCGCCGCCGACTCGCACGAAACCCTCCCTTACGACCGCCGTGAGTATGTAGACATCTATAATCAGGATATGGTGGCCTTCGAGCGCATGATCCATTACGGGCTGGCCGCGGTTATGACCGCACATGTCGTTTATCCGTGCGTCGATACGCCGCCGGCGAGCTTCTCCCACCGCTGGATAGGCGACGTGCTGCGCCAACGCCTCGGCTTTCAAGGTGTTGTGTTCAGCGACGATTTGATGATGAGCGGCGCCAAGACCGCCGGCGGGCCGGCCGAACGCGCACGCACCGCACTCGATGCTGGGTGCGACATGGTGCTCGTATGCCAGGATAGCGCGGCGATAGAGGAAATATTGGACAGACTGACACCGCGCGAGGATCCGGTATCGCGGATGCGTCTTGTACGCATGCATGGGCGCCACGCCATACAGCGCGAGCAGTTGGCGACGGATTTCGAGTACCAGCAGGCACGAGACGTGGTGATCGGCATTGGCTAATAGCAATTGGAGTGGCCACTATCGCGGGTCAAGAAAATTACGACAAAGTATTTTTAAATGGAGAGCATGGGTATACAATACGCGCGCGTCGGCAGTGGCTGGCGGGTTTCTGGCAATTTCGGTTGAGATCTAACGGGGGAAAGTGAGTGGATCTGATCCGGCCCAAGAAGCTAAAGCTTGAGAGCTTCAACAACCTCACCAAGACACTAAGTTTCAACATCTACGATATCTGTTACGCCAAGAGCGAAGCGGAACAAAAAGGCTACATCGCCTATATCGATGAGGCCTACAATTCCGAGCGCTTGACCGGCATCCTCACCGAAGTTGCCGATATCATCGGCGCTACCGTGCTCAACATCGCCCACCAAGATTACGAGCCGGAAGGCGCGAGCGTCACCATGCTGATCGCCGAGCAGTCAGTCGGCGCGTTGGGCGTGGAAAGGGCAGCTCACGCGGTGAATGACGCGGTGGTGGCGCACTTGGACAAGAGCCATATCACGGTCCACACCTATCCCGAGAAACACCCGGATAATGGCATCAGCACCTTCCGCGTCGATATCGACGTGTCGACCTGCGGCCAGATCTCACCGCTACGGGCCTTAAACTACCTTATTCATAGCTTCGAGTCGGATATTGTCATTTCGGACTACCGCGTACGCGGGTATACGCGCGATGTACGCGGGGTCAAGCATTTCATCGACCACAAGATCGGCTCGATTCAGGATTTCATCGAACGGGATATCCTCAATCGCTATCAGGCGATCGATGTCAATGTCTATCAGGAAAACATCTTCCACACGAAGATGATGCTGAAGGATTTCAAGCTGGACAGCTATCTGTTCGCCGTCAGCGAGGAGGATTTGACGCCGCAGGAAAAGCGCACGGTCACCCAGCGCCTGCAGCGAGAGATGGCGGAAATCTTCTACGGCACCAACGTCGGCAAGTGACGCGAGGGTCTGACGGCCCGCTCAGGCGCGTTCCACGTACTCCCCAGTGGCCGTATTGATCTTGATCTTATCCCCGGCGTTCACAAATGGCGGCACCGTGACGGTCAACCCGGTCTCCACCTTGGCCGGTTTGCCCGAGCTAGCAGCCGTTTGCCCCTTGACCACACCCTCGGTCTCCACCACCTGTAGCACCACCGTCGGCGGCAACTCAACGCCGAGGGGCGCGTTGTTGTGAAACATGACCTGCACCTCGGTGTCTGGGCGCAGGTAGCCGATCTGGCCTTCGAGATCTTCGGCGTTCAGACTAAGTTGCTCGTAGCTCTGGTTGTCCATGAACACGTAATGGCCGTTATCTTCGTACAGGTACTGCATACTGCGCCCTTCAACGTGCGCCTTCTCCACACGATCTTCGGAGCGGAAGCGCTCATTGAGCTTGGTACCGGCGGTTATGTCTTTCATTTCCACCTGCACAAAGGCCCCGCCCTTGCCTGGCTTCACGTGGTTGGTCTTGTAGACGCGCCACAGCCGGCCGTTGTGCTCGAGCAGGTTGCCCACGCGGATCTCAAAGGCAGATATCTTCATTGCTAACGTGTGTCCCGATGGCGGTCAAAGCGAGGGGCGCATTCTAGCAAGGCGCTGAAAGATTACACCACCGTGCCTGCAGACACTGACCCTTGGCATTGCCGCTGGGATGGTCCCTATAACTTTTACTTTGTAATGCAGAGACTTAGATAATATCTTTAAGATTATTTCGAGTATATTTTCGTGCCTACCACTGTCACCATAAGTGAATTAGCCTGCTGACTTGAAAAGCACGCGGGGTAACACAGACCTACACATGAGTCTCTTCGACCCAAAATGCCGCGCCTGCGCGCGGCTGGCCTGCCACCTGCAGGAGGTGCGCCGACATTACCCGAGCTATTATGCGCGGCCGGTACCGGCCTTTGGCGACCCACAGGCACGCTTGCTCGTGGTCGGCCTAGCGCCCGGGATGCATGGTGCTAATGCCAGTGGACGTCCGTTTACGGGCGATCATGCGGGGATTTTGCTGTATCAGACGCTCTACGATTACGGCTTCGCCAGCCGGCCAGTGTCGAAGTCGCGGGACGATGATCTGGTGCTCTCGAACTGCCGTATCACCAATGCGGTCAAATGCCTGCCGCCGCAGAACAAGCCCACGACCGAGGAGGTCGATCGCTGCAATCAGTACCTGCGAAATGAGCTCGCCACCGTCGCTGCCGGCGGCGTCATCGTGGCGCTCGGCGCGGTAGCCCATAGGGCAGTAGTGCGGGCCCTGCAGCTGCCCCAGGTTGAGTATGCGTTCGCTCACGGTCAGCACCATCGCCTGCCGCATCGCCGCCACTTGTTGGATTCCTATCACTGCAGCCGCTACAACACGCAAACCGGGCGCCTGACGCCGCGAATGTTCCGTCGGGTGTTCGCCAAAGCCGCGGACATTCTCTGAGAATAGGCGTGGCCATGGCTCACCAGCATCTGAAAACAATAGTACAAAACCTGCCGAGCGCCCCTGGCGTCTACCGCATGCTCGACGACGAGGGTACGGTCCTCTACGTCGGTAAGGCCGCCGATCTGCGTAAACGCGTAGCCAGCTATGTTCGCAAGCGGGTGTTGTCGCCCCGGATCGCCTCCATGATGCAGCTTGTGGCAAGCGTTGATGTCTCAGTCACGCACACCGAAGGCGAGGCGCTGCTGCTGGAAAACAACCTCATCAAGTCACTGCGGCCGCGCTACAACGTGTTGTTGCGTGACGACAAGAGTTATCCCTACATATTATTGTCGGCGCATCCCTTTCCCCGGCTTGGTTTTCACCGCGGCCCGAAACGCGAAGGAGAGCGCTATTTCGGACCTTACCCATCGGCAGCCGCCGTGCGCGAGAGTCTGGGCATGCTACAGAAGGTCTTTCAGATCCGCCAATGCGAGGACAATTTCTTCCGTAACCGAACGCGCCCCTGTCTGCAATACCAGATCCGGCGTTGCTCGGCGCCGTGCGTAGGTTTCGTAGACCCTGAGCTATACGCCGAAGACGTGCAGCATGCCGTGATGTTTCTGGAAGGGCGCAGCCAGGCCGTAACCGACGAGATGATTGCGCGTATGGACCAGGCTTCCGCGGCGCAGGACTACGAGACCGCGGCGTTGTATCGCGACCGCATAGCCGCGCTACGCAAGATTCAAGAGCGACAGTATATCGCGCGTGATACCGGCGATGCGGATGTAGTTGCGGCCGCGATCAAGCACGACAGCGCTGCCGTGCAAGTGACCTTCATACGTGGTGGCCTGAACCTCGGCGATAAGACGTTTTATCTGAAGGTCCAGGGCGAGCCCACGACGGGCGACATTCTCGCTGCATTTCTGCCACAATATTATCTCGGCAAAGCGATACCGCCGATGATTTACTTGAGCTGCGCCATTCCCGGTCGGGCGCTACTTTCAACTGTCTTTTCCGAACAAGCAGGCACACAGATCGCCATCTCAGCAACCGTGCGCGGTGTCGCCAAAGGCTGGATCACGATGACCGAGGCGAATGCGCAGGAAGCCTTGCGCCGTCATCTGGCAAGCCAGGCCAACCTACGAGAGCGATTCGAGGACTTACAGGAAGCCTTTGGGCTCGAGGCGCTACCCGAACGTATTGAGTGTTTCGATATCAGTCATACACGCGGTGAGCGCACCGTCGCTGCATGTGTGGTATTCGACAGCAGTGGTCCGGTAAAGTCAGATTACCGCCGCTTTAATATCGAGGGCATCGCCCCCGGTGATGACTATGCCGCTATCGAGCAGGCGCTGACACGTCGTTACCGGCGTATCAAGGAAGGGGAGGGCAAAATGCCCGACGTCGTTTTGATTGATGGCGGCAAGGGTCAATTAGCGAAGGCGAAAGCGGTAATGGAAGAGTTGCAAATCGAGGGCATCAGGCTGGTGGCTATCGCCAAAGGGAAGGAGCGGAAGCCCGGCTACGAGCGGCTGTTCATAGTGGATCATGCGCGACCCCTGAACCTATCGCCTACCGCACCCGCTTTTCACTTCGTGCAGCAAGTGCGCGACGAGGCACATCGCTTCGCGATCACGGCACACCGCTTGCAGCGTGGGAAGGTGCGTACGCACTCGGTACTGGAAGACATACCGGGCATAGGCAACAAACGGCGCCAGGCGCTGCTCCGAAAGCTGGGTGGCCTGCGTGAGGTGGCACGCGCCGGCATCGAAGATCTTGCGCGGGTGCCTGGTATCAGCCCGGAGCTGGCGCAGCGTATCTATGCGGCCTTTCACCACCAAGAAAACTGAATAGTATGTTGCTCAATGCTCCTAATCTGGTGACCTATCTCAGGATCTTCCTGATACCTGCATTCGTCATCGCGTACTACCTGCCGTACCGGGATGCCCATGCCCTGGCCATGTGGTTGTTTGTGCTGGCGGCCGTTACCGATTGGCTCGACGGTTATCTCGCGCGCAAACTCGATCAATTGTCTGCCTTCGGCGCTTTTCTCGATCCCGTGGCGGACAAACTTATGGTGGCAGCAGCACTATTGCTGTTGGTGGCAGATGCTGATGTCCGCGCGCAAGTGTTGGACGCACGCGTGTTCACCGTCGTCGTGCTCGTTATCATTGGTCGTGAGATTACAGTATCGGCTCTGCGCGAATGGATGGCCGAAGTCGGCAAGCGAAAGAGCGTGGCCGTGTCCATCATGGGCAAGTTGAAGACCGTGTCGCAAATGATCGCGATACCGTTTTTGCTTTATGGCAAACCGTTCATGAAAGTGAACTTGTTTGTGCTCGGTGAGGCCTTGCTGTACCTGGCGGCTGGCCTGACCTTATGGTCGATGGTAATGTATTTGCGCGCGGCCTGGCCGGAGCTGATCCGTCCACGCAGCATGCGCTAGAAAATAGGCTGCCGGTACTCGGGTTGACAGCCCCTAGGCCTTGCTTACAATACTTCGAGTTATGCGGGAATAGCTCAGTTGGTAGAGCACAACCTTGCCAAGGTTGGGGTCGCGAGTTCGAGTCTCGTTTCCCGCTCCAGATAAGCTGTAGGGAAGGCGTCTGGGCGCTTTCCCTTTTTGTTTCTAGCCCGTCGACATTCTCCAAGGCTGGGTGGCAGAGTGGTCATGCAGCGGCCTGCAAAGCCGTGTACGCCGGTTCGATTCCGACCCCAGCCTCCA
>QKEI01000098.1 GCA_003251795.1 Candidatus Muproteobacteria bacterium | reverse complement strand
TACCCGTCGCCACCGACGAGGAACCGACACTCCTGATCAATAAGACTACGGTCCGATTGTTGAACGTGACCATACCCGAGGCGCTGCTCGCCAAAGCGACGTTCGTGGAGTAGCGGAACGCACAGACCGATCAGGTAGTCCAAGAAGCATGTCCTCGCTGTATCGGCTTCTTGCTAAGGTGTGGTTGGCGCTACAATGCCGAGCACGCATCCATGAGAAGCGCGCGACAGCGCTAGAGTACTGAGCCATGACCCGCACTACACTTCTTTCCCTTTTGATTTGTGTCGTCGCTTTCCTTACGCCCGGCACGGCCCTATTCGCGGCAGACAAGGAGCTCAAGATTGCTATGGTCCTTTGGCGTGGCGAGACCGAATCGGAACGGGGATTGAAGGAGGAGTTGAAAGAACTGGGCTACTCGGTTGAATACACAACCCTGAATGCCGAACAAAATAGGACAAAACTGGGACACATCCTCAGGGAGAAACTGCAACCGAGACTGAAGGAATTTGATTACATCTACACCTGGGGCACAACAGTCACGAAAGCGGCGAAACAGATTGTTGATAATCAGGTGCCGCAAATTTTTGCGATGGTATTCGACCCGGTCGGTGCCGGCATCGTACAGAGCATGGACTCGCCCGGTGCCAATATTAGCGGAGCCAGTAATTCAATCTCCGTTGCACTGGAGCTTGACACGGCTCTGAAAGTAATGAAATTCGCGAAACTCGGTGTCTTGTTCAATCCCCGAGAGAAGCAGTCGGCCCTGGTCAGGGAACGGCTCAAGGAGCTTGCAGCGAGTAGACACCTTGAGATGATCGATCTGCGATCGCCGCCGGCGCTCGATAGCTTGCAGGAAAATCTGAGAAAGCTGAAGGATAAATCGGTAATTGTCGACGCTATATATCTGCCTCCAGACAGCTTCCTCACGTCAAATGCAAAGCTCATTGGCTCGGAGCTAAGAGCCGCAAAAATACCGACCATCGCCTCAGTCGACACGTTCATAGGACAGGGGGCGCTGATAGGGCTCGTACCGGACCGCGATGAGATCGGGAAGGCTGCTGCGAGGATTGTCAACCAGCATCAAAAGGGCAGAAACCTTCACAGCATTCCAGTTTACACGCAGAAAGAACCTCAGCTGATGATAAACGTAACGACCGCTCGGGCATTGAACGTAGATATTCCGAAGGGATTATTGGAAAAGGCGCTCATAGTCGAGTAACCGGTGTTTTCGTAATAGCAGGCCTAATAGATGGACCCCGTTGCACCCGACAGCCAGCAGCCCTCGGTGGAAAACACGCTGTCGTGGTATCGCATCATCCCCTATCGCTCAGTGGTGCGGTGGTGGAAGTCAGCCCCAGCCACTACCTGAACCAGGATCTCGCTACTGTGTGGCTGGCACAATAAGATCGCGCTTGCCGAGTTTCACTAAACCCGAGGAACTGCTCGCTAAGTCTCCGCGCGACCAGTCGGACCGCCCTGCCCCAGTATGTCTGCCAAGTTTCTTGCCCAGATGCCGGTCAGGGCGTAATGTACCGCTAACAATACTGAAAAGACCGCCCCGTGAAGGGCGCCGTCTTTTCGATACTGCCTGTTCAGGACCGGCTGTAGCGCCTTCCCTAACGGGGTCGTCTCGCGGATGACGTGCCTTCCCTGGACAACATGCACAGTTTGGAGGGGGTTGTATGTGCGAAGCGAAGCCTACCTGGTGGGCTGCTACCGCCTTCACTTTGCTTGCCGCACTACTGACACCTAGTACCGCCCTCTTTGCGGAGGGCAAAGATCTCAAGATCGCCATGATCCTGTGGCGCGGTGAAACCAAGGCAGAGCAAGGATTCATGGATGGCCTGAAAGAACTCGGCTATGCCGTTAACTACACGACTCTGAACGCGGAACAGGACAAAACGAAACTAGGGTATATATTGCGGGAGGATCTCGGGCCTAAGCTCCGAGAGTTTGATTACGTTTATACGTTCGGCACAACGGTCACCAAAACGACGAAAACGTTCCTTCAAGACCAGGTGCCTCACATCTTTAATGCGGTAGCTGACCCGGTCGGGGCCGGCATTGTTGACAGCCTGGAGTCATCGGGCAGCAACATCGGCGGCGCCACTATCGGAATATCGCTCGCCCTACAAGTAGAAACCGCCATCAAAGTTCTACAGTTTAAGAGACTCGGCCTGATTTTTAATTCGCGAGAAAAGAATTCACTTTTGATCAGAGATCAATTGTATGAAATCGCCCAAAAGCTTCGCTTCGAGATGATCGATCTCCGATCGCCACCGGTGCAAGATATGCTGCAACAGCATCTAGATAAATTAAAGGATAAATCAGTTGTCGTCGACGCTGTTTACCTTCCGCAGGATTCATTCCTCGTTTCGAACGCCCAGCTGATTGGCACCGAACTTCGGGCCGCCAAAGTAAAGAGTATCGGGTCACTTAAGACCTATATCGATAACGGCGCGCTCATGGGGGTCGTCCCAGACTACTACGAATCAGGAAAGGCCGTGGCGACAATCGTGGACAGACATCAGAAGGGCAATAAGCTTCAAAACATGCCCATAGTCACGCAAAAGAATCCGACGCTTGTCATCAACAAAACCACACGCCAAGCGCTAAATGTGGAAATTCCGAAAGACATGCTGGCAAAAGCCGTAATAGTGGAATGATTAGCATCAACTGCCAAAAAGCGCAGATATCGCAGGAGGTCCAATAATGACGAAAAGATTCATCACATCATTCCTCTTGGTGCTGGCCGCTTCACTAATGCCGAGCAGCGCCGTTCCTGCCGCCGGCAAGGACCTGAGAATAGCGATGGTCCAATGGCGGGGCGAGACCGAGGCCTGCCGGGGCTTCAAAGATGCGTTGAAGGAAATGGGCTACTCCGTTCAATACACAGTGATCAACGCGGCGCAAAATCGAACGACGTTGGGCCGGTTGCTGCGAGAAGAATTGCTGCCAAACCTCAAGAACTTTGATTATGTCTACTCCTACGGGACTACGGCATCCAAAATGACCAAAACCATACTCAACAACAAAATACCACACGTTTTCAGCAACGTTACTGCGCCGGTGGAATCCGAGATTGTTGATAGCATGCAGTCCTCAGGCGGAAATATCAGCGGTACCAGCAACAGAGTTCCCCTGTCTTTACAAGTCGAAACGGCCATAAGGGTGGTACGCCTCAAGACGCTCGCAATCATGTTTAACCCGCGCGAGAAAAACGCGGCGGTAGTAAGAGAGAATCTTCAGGAAATCAGTAAAAGATATGGCTTTCAAGTAATCGACCTACGATCAGCGCCAGGCAGCGATAGCTTGCAGAACAATCTTCAGAAGCTCAGCGACGGATCTGTCAGCGTCGATGCTGTGTACTTGCCACTTGATAGCTATCACATGACACAGGCCAAATTGATAGGCTCCAAACTGCGATCCGCAAAGATCATTACCATCGCGGCGCAGAAGAAGTATATTGAAAATGGTGCTCTTTTTGGGGCAATACCCGATTACTATGCCCTCGGTAAGGAGGTTGCTGGAATTGTCGATCGGCACCAGAAGGGTGAGGCATTGAGGAATATGGCTATTATAACCCCCAAAGAACCTCTGATCATGATCAACAAGACCACGAGCCAAGCGTTGAATGTCGAATTTCCGAAAGACATGCTGGCAAAGGCCGTGACAGTAGAGTGATTTAGTATCAACTGCCACAAAACGGACATATCACGAGACGTTCGTCCATGCAAAATGCGTCGGTAAAGAGTCCCCTTCACAGGACCCAAAGCATCAGCCGTCGCTTCAGTTACGCCTTCATCGGAGTGATCACGCTGATTCTCGTCGCGTTCGCCGCTGTGGCCGTGTTTTTGAATATCGCCAGAATCGATACCGAGATCAGAGCCCGTCTAGACAACGCGGTAAAGATGGCCCAGATTTCGTTGCCGACACCGTTATGGAATTTGGATAACGAAGTAGTGGAAGATTTTCTGGGAACTTTGTTCCTTGATGATTCAATTGTTTTCACGCAGCTATTCTGGGGAGGGCAAGCGCTAACCGAAAAGACACGGCCTGCCTTCAAAGGCAAAGCCATCACTTATTTCGCAGATTCGCCAAACTTCATCACCAAGAAGGCGGACATCAAGTTCCAGGGAAATTTCGTTGGCTCCATTGTCGTTGTGATCTCACGCGAGGCAGTGAGAAAGCAGGCTATCGCTCAGATCTCGGCAATCGTGGCGCTTACTGTCCTGATTATTGCCGCGATCTCGTTCACGTCCGTAGCAATTACGCGGCGCTACATATCCAAACCGTTAGCGGCGCTGCAGAACTCAGCCACGTTGATCGCCAAGGGCGACCTCGATGCGCCTATCGATGTGGGTAGTCAGGACGAGATCGGCAGTCTTGCCCGCGACCTCGATGGCATGCGCGGATCCCTCAAGGAGTTAGTTGGGGCACTGCACGAGGCCAAGCAGGACCTCGAAAAGAAGGTCGAGGAACGCACACACGATCTTACCGAAACACTCGAGCAGCAGACGGCGACAAGCGACGTTCTGCAGGTAATATCGAGCTCGCCAACCGATGTCCAACCGGTGTTCGACATGATCGCACGCAGCGCCAGACGATTGTGTGAAGGTAAGTTCAGCGTGGTATTTCGATTCGACGGCGAGCTCAACCACATCGTGAGTCACGATGGTCTCACCCCAGACGCCGTTGCCGTCTTTCGGCAGACGTATCCGCAGCCACCGAGCCAAGGGTATGCAATCGGCCGCGTGATCCTCACGCGCGCCACCGTGCACATCCCCGATATCGCAGCAGACTCTGAATACATTGGGTCGGGCAGTCGCGCGCTGGCTGTTCGAAGCATGGTCGTTGTGCCGATGTTACGGGAAGGCAATCCGATCGGGGGTATTGGCGTCATGCGACCAAAGGTCGGAGCCTTTCCGGAAAACCAAACGGAACTGCTCAAGACCTTCGCCGACCAGGCGGTGATCGCCATCGAAAACGTGCGGCTGTTCACCGAAACCAAAGACGCCCTCCAGCAGCAGACCGCTACCGCCGAGATATTGCGCATCATCAGCAGCTCGCCCACAAACGTACAGCCGGTCTTCGACGCAATTGTGACGAGTGGCATCGCCTTGTTCGAAGGGGCCGCGGTCGCCGTCGTGCTGCCCGAGGACGGTGAGGTCCGGCTGGCCGCTATTGCTGAGGCCGATTCGGAGCGCAAGGCCCGTTGGCGCGAGCGCTTCCCGTTCCCGCTGACACGCGAGTACATGCACGGGGTAGCAATCATCGAGCGGCGCCTCGTGGACGTGCCAGATGTCCTCGAGTCCGACGTCGCGGAACCGGGACGACAAAATTTCCTGGCCTCGGGCTACCGCGCAATCACGATCACCCCCATGCTGCGCGAACACGCCGCCATCGGCGCGATCAGTGTCATCCGCCCATCTCCGGGACCGCTGTCTGAGAAGCAGCTCTCCTTGCTCAAGACCTTCGCCGACCAGGCGGTGATCGCCATCGAGAACGTGCGGCTGTTCAACGAAACCAAGGAAGCGCTCGAGCGGCAAACGGCGACGGCAGAGATCCTGGGCGTCATCAGCAGCTCGCCGACAGATCTCCAGCCGATTATGGACGCCGTGGCGGAGCGAGCAGCACGCTTGTGCGGGGCGACGGATGCCCACATCTGGCGCCGCGACGGCGATGCACTGCAGGTCGTAGCGAACTACGGGGGCCTTCCCGTTCGCAGACCACGGATGGCTATCAGCCGTCAGTCGGTCATGGGGCGAGTGGTCGTTGACGGCAAACCGGTCCACGTTCTCGACCTTCCGGCGGTCTTCGAATCCGAGTTCCCGGACTCGCGCCCAATGTTGGAAGCCGGCATACGCACCGTTCTTGGCATACCTCTGCTTCGCGAGGGCACCCCAATCGGTGGGATCTTGATCAGGCGCAAGGCAGTCAGCCCCTTCTCGGACAAGCAACTCGAGTTGCTGACGACCTTCGCCGACCAGGCGGTGATCGCCATCGAGAACGTGCGGCTGTTCCAAGAGTTGCAAACCCGCACCCAACAACTGACACGGTCGGTGGAGGAGCTGAAAGCGCTAGGTGAAGTCAGTCAGGTGGTTAACTCGACGCTCAATGTCGAGACAGTGCTGGAACGTATCGTCGCCCACGCGGTGCATCTCTCGCAGGCTGACGCCGGCACGATCTACGAATTCGATAGATCCGAACAGGTATTCATCCCGCGAGCCAACTACGGCATCAGCGACGAGTTGATCAATGATTTACGCAAGTCTCGTCAGCGCGAGGGTGATCGCTCAGGAATGGGCCGGGTGGCCGCAGCCCGAAGTCCGGTCCAGATCCCGGATCTCTTGAATGAACCTGAATACGCCCTGCGGCCTGTTTGGCAGGCTGGTTTCCGTGCCCTGCTCGCCGTGCCGCTGGTTCGCGAAGACCGCGTTGTTGGTGGGCTCGTTGTGCGACGCAAGACACCCGGCGAGTTCCCTGCGCCCATCGTGGAACTCGTACAAGCCTTCGCCACCCAGTCCACGATCGCGATTCAGAATGCGCGGCTCTTTCAGGAAATCCAAGAAAAGAGTCAGCAGCTTGAGATCGCGAGCCAGCACAAATCGCAGTTCCTGGCTAACATGAGTCACGAGCTGCGCACGCCGCTCAATGCCATTATCGGCTTTTCGGAAGTATTGATCGAGAAGATGTTTGGCGATGTCAATGAAAAACAAGAAGAATACCTCAACGATATCCTCACTAGCGGTAAGCACCTGCTCAATCTCATCAATGACATCCTCGACCTCTCGAAGATCGAGGCCGGCAAGATGGAGCTTGAGCCGAGTACCTTCAATCTGCGAGAACTTCTCGAAGGCAGTCTGACAGTGGTCAAAGAGCGCGCACATGCACATGGAATTGCGCTGTCGCTCGACATGGCCGACGACCTGGATACGGTCATTGCCGATGAGCGCAAGGTAAAACAGATCATTTTCAATCTGCTCTCCAACGCGGTGAAGTTCACACCCGACAAGGGGAAGGTGGGCATCCGCGCGCAAAGGGTTGCCGATGCGGTAGAGATATCCGTATGGGACACCGGCATCGGTATTGCCCCGGAAGACCAGCAGCGGATTTTCGAGGAATTCCAACAAGCCGGACAGACGCTGACCAACAAGCCTGAGGGTACCGGCCTCGGTCTCACGTTGACCCGAAAGTTCGTTGAGCTGCACGGGGGAACGATGCGGCTAGAGAGCGCCCCCGGTAAGGGCAGTACCTTCACCTTTACGCTGCCCCTCACCGGCCAGGCGCAGGTGGCACTCCCGTTAGTCGAACCTGGGCAAACGATAGCGTCGCCCCCGACACGAGATGCAGCACCGGGCCCGCTCGTGCTAGTCGTCGAGGACGATCCAAAGGCAATTGATCTGCTGAGCATCTATCTAGGCGAGGCAGGCTATACCGTCGAGACGGCCCAAGATGGGGAAGAGGGATTGAAGAAGGCCAAAGAACTGTCTCCCAGCGCCATCATTCTCGATGTGTTGTTGCCGAAGGTGGACGGGTGGGACTTACTCACGAGAATCAAGGCGGACGCTAATACGAGCCACATTCCCGTGATCATCACCTCGATTGTCGATCAGAAAGGGAGGGGGTTCGCGCTCGGGGCTGCGGATTACCTCGTCAAGCCCTTCAAGAAAAAGGCACTGTTCAAGAGCCTGGATGCGTTCGGCTTGCGCACTAAGGCTAGGGCTGGATCGATAAGAGTGTTGGCCATCGATGATGATCCCAAAGCCGTGGAGCTGCTAGCCGCTGCATTGGAGCCGGAGGGGTTCAAGGTATTGAGAAGCCACGGTGGCGAGGAAGGTTTAGCGATTGCCGAGTCCCAACACCCGGACATCATCATTCTGGATCTACTCATGCCCGGGCTGAACGGCTTCGAGGTTCTGGATCGCCTCGAGAAGTCATCAACCACTGAAAAACCACCGGTGCTCATCTTTAGCGTCAAGGATCT
>QKEI01000135.1 GCA_003251795.1 Candidatus Muproteobacteria bacterium | reverse complement strand
ATGCCGCCAAGCAAGTCCATCGCCACTGCCAAGCTGTAACCTTTGTGCCCTTGCTCGCCGCCCAACGGCGCGAGTGAGCCCTCGCCATAAAGCTCGTTGGGATCATCGCTCCAATCTCCCTGGCCATCGAGCACCCAGCCTATGGGGACCCGTTCGCCCTTAACCTTGGCCAGACGCACCTTGCCCTCGGCGACGGCGCTGGTCGCCATGTCGATCACGATGGGATCCGTACCGGTGGGGATGGCCACGGCGATGGGGTTAGTGGGCACGCGTCGCTCCGTCGCACCCCACGGGGCCATGCGTGCGGAGCCGTGTACGTTACAGAAGGCCATGGCGATCAGACCCTGGCGCGCGGCGTGCTCGGGGAACACGCCGACGCGGCCGAGGTGGTAACAGTTGAAAATACTGACGCTGCCGGTGGAATGCGTACGCGCCTTGTCGATCGCCAGCTCGACGGCGAAGCGCGCGACCACCGGCCCCCAGGCGCTACCCCCATCGACCAGCGCCGTGACGCTGCTCTCTCTGACAACGCTCGGCTTGGCAGCGGGTTGCACGTAACCGTCGCGCACGTGCCAACAGTACTGCTTGAGGCGTAGCACACCGTGGGACTCATGACCGGTCAAATCGGCGTCGACCAGATGTTCGGCGACATAGTGCGCCGCGCCGGCCGGCGTGCCGAGCGTTTCGAGCACGCGCGCGACGAAGGCAGTCAGTTTTTCCGGCGCGACTGTGGGCATAGCTGGATAATCCTGGTGACGGTCGGCATGGACTAATGCAGGCGAGTATGAGGAAGTTTCTGGGCCGCAGCAAATTCGTCGGCATTGCATCGACCGGCATCGCCGGTCACCAAGCCCTTGCGTTTGAGGATCAACCGCCGTGCGGTTTGCCGGGCTTTTCTTTGTTGCCGACCTTGATCAGTTCTGATTTTTTCTTGGCGATGGTGTCGACGCGGTATCCGGGAACCACGTATACCCAGCCGTGCCAGCGCGCGTTGAGCTCCTCGACTTCTTTCCTAACGTCATCCGCCTGCCTGAGGGGGCTTTTCTTTGTCTCACTTGCAGTTGCGGCCATCGTTTCTTGCTTCGCGCTGTCAGCCTTCTCTATCAAGGAAGGATCGAAGCTCGCGCTGAAACGGGCGAAATCGCTCTTGCCATCCTTGATTGTTTGCATGCTAACCCGGAGTCCGTCGAAGGTGGAAAGCTCGACCGAAAGCAAGTCTTTATTCTTGAAGTCCACCGCAGTCGCCGGTCGCACATCATCGAGTGCCAGATTCGTGAGCGTATCGGCGATGCTATTGATGGCGTACGGGGATTCTATCTCCGCACCCGTGGGCAAACCAACGAGCTCGTAATCGGCAGTGGAGGGATTCTTGCGGCGCAGCGTGAGGTGCTGTCCATCCGCATGGGTTACGCGCACCTCGCGTACACGCCCACGATCAAGTCCGAGGATATCCTTGCGTAGCCAGTTCAACGGCGATTTGTCCTCGGGCAACTTACCCTCCACCAGCCACGACTGCGGATCACCGGGCGGTCGCACGAAGTACTCTCGTTGGTTTAGATCCGCTTTCGACAGCTGGTGCTTACCGACGATGATCTCGGCCAGTGTCTTTCCCTTGGCATCGCTCAGCTTGATCTGCAGTGACACTGCTCCTTTTGCGTCCACGTCCTGCACGCCGATCTGGTCATAGAGCTCTGGATTACTGGTCTTCGGCTCGACGCGCCGCAGCTGCCCTAGACCGAAGAGCAACTGACGTACCTTATCGGTGTCGGCCGGATACGCGTCTTTCTCTTTTACCACCCAACGACCATCGCGCAGTTGCAGCGTATAACTTCCCTCGACGCTCGTGCCTTTCACCTCGGTGACGTCATTGATGCGCGTCAGGAGTTCAGGAAACAGCGCTTTGCCTTGCTGCGGAATTGCGGTCGATTGCTGGCGAACGACGACGGCAGCGAGCACGATAACGACCGTCACGAGGGCCAGCATCACCAATGTCTTGCTGCGCATGTCTTAGCCCTCGCGCTTGCTATCGGCCGCGTCACGTACAGCTTTCTTGCGCCGCCGCAGGTTATAGGAACCGACCACTACACCGCCAATACCGATGAGGATCGGCATCATGCCGATGTTGACAAATTTCATCCAGCCTTCGAGGGTTTCGATGTTTTTGCGCAATTCGTGGCGCACGTCGCGCAGCTCATTACGGATGCGGATCTTTTCCTGGCGAAAGCGAGTGAGCTCCTGCTGTTGCGCCTCCGTCAGCATTACCGCGCTGCCTTGCTGCTTGCTGCGCTCAAGCTCGCCAAGCTTCTTTTCCGTCTCGTCCAGTTTGTTCAGCAGTTCTTGCTCTTTCTCACGGAACTGTAGCTCCGCTTCCTGCCGCAAGGCGTTGACCCGCGTGAACGGCCGCGTGTAGCGGCCGCGACTACGAATGCTAATGAGGTCACCGCTGCCGGTGAGGTTGTCCAGAGCATTGATGACAAATGCACCGTTGGCGGCATTTGGGATGGCGATGCGATTCCCTAGAAAATCCTGCACCTGCACCCAGAACGTGTCCTGCAGCAAATCGGTATCGGCGACGACCAGTACGTTGATGTCTTGCTTGGACTTGGCCAGATGCTCGTATGGCGGCGCTTTATCGTTATCAATCGTTTTGTCGTTCGGTTGGGCTTTGGCTGCCTGCTTCGATGCGTCGGCTTTGGGCGGACCGTCGGCGAAGGCGCTGCTTACCGGTCCCGTGATCCGCGCGGCCAATATGTAGCGTTTGCCGCCGGGTTTGTAATCGCGCACGGTATCCTGCGGATCGGAAAAGGGACCGAGCTTGGCCGTGTCAATCAGGGCGGCGTGGTCGGTCGACTGCAGCAGAGGCGTCAACTTGGTAGTGGTACCGTCCTTCGGCAGCAGATAACCGGGTGTGCCGAGCCGCAACGGACCGTTGAGGCTGGCGGTGACGATGTCTTCGTGATCGAACAGCTCGGGCGGCAGGTTGATCCATACCGGGTAGTCGAGCATCTCCAGTCTGCCCTCATGCTCGAACTGCACTCGCGTAGCCAACGGCAAGTCACCGACTACCTTGCCAGGCACGAGCTCGACACCCCACGCGTCGAACAGCTTGGAGAATTGGGAACCGCGTCCGGCAATTGTCGCCGTGGCCATCGGTACCGGCGGTCCCGGGTCGGCCTCAGGGTTAGGGTCCGCGAACACCAATGCTCGACCGCCGCGCAGCACGTACTGGTCGATGGCGTACAGGGTTTCGTCTTTCAGCTCCTTGGGATGCACGATCATGAGGACGTTCACATCCGGCGGTATCTCTTTGGTGCCGTTTACCAGCGTCTTCACCTCGAAGGATTGCTGCATCTGCTCCAGCACCATCCACGGTTGCGGGCGACGACCCATGCCGGCCACGCCCTCCATCGGTATGGAGCTCAGCAGACCGACGACTTTCGGTTTTGGATTCGCGACCTGATAAATGAGTCGGCTGATGTCGTACTCTAAGAACTCTTCGCGATCCATGCTCAGGTAAGGGATCACCTTTTCCTGATCGGTAGAGCCAGTGGCGACGAGGCCGAAGTAAAAGCTCGAATCTTCGTCCAGCGGGATGCCACGCAGGCCATAGCCGACAGCACGATCCTCTTCCGGCGAGAACGGTTCGGGATCGATCACGTTTACAATCAATTTACCGTTGGCTGCGCGCTCATATTCGCCAAGCAGCTCACGCACGCGCGTTGCATAACTGTTGATCCGAGGCACGCGTGTCGCTAGGTGTTCGGAGAGAAACAGGCGTAATCGCACCGGCTCACGCAGCGAGCTGAGCACATGCTTGGTGCCGTCGGTTAGCGTGTACAGCTTATTCTGCGTCAAGTCGGCACGCATGGAAGTGAAAGCGGCACTGCTGAAGATGTTGGCCGCCAGTAGTAGCGCGACGGCGAGCGCAAGGCCCGTTGCTGTCACCCATTTGGATTTCATGATCTGAAGTCCTCCAACGTTAATCGGCCTTTTTCATCTCAATGACGACAACGTTGGCAAACAGCCAGAACGCTATAAAGGACGCAAAGTAGACTAGATCGCGCAAGTCGATGATGCCCTTGGTGATCGAGTCGAAATGGCTGAGAAAGCCGAACGAGCTGATCGCCTGCAGCAAAAACGCGGGCGCCCAGCCCTTGAAGAAATCGAGCACTAACGGATGGCCGCTCAATACGAACAGCAGGCAGGCAGCCGCAGTGACGATGAAGGCGATCACTTGGTTACGCGTCAAGCTGGAGATACAAGCGCCGATGGCGAGAAACGCACCGCCCATGAGCAGGCTGCCGATATAGCTCGCGACGATCACGCCGTTGTCCGGCTCGCCTAGATAATTTACGGTCCACCACATGGGAAAGGTGAGCGCCAAGGCGATCGCCATAAACGCCCAGGCTGCCAGGAACTTGCCTGCCACCGCTTGCCACATGGTGATCGGTAGCGTTAACAGTAGCTCGATGGTGCCGCTGCGCCGTTCTTCGGCCCACAGACGCATGGACAGGGCCGGGATGATGAACAGGTAGAGCCAAGGATGGAAGGTAAAGAACGAGTTGAGATCGGCTTGGCCACGCCCGAAGAAATTGCCGAGATAGAAAGCGAAGATCCCACTGAGAAATAGATAGATAACGATAAACACGTAGGCGATCGGAGTCGTGAAGTAACTCGCGAGTTCACGTTTAAGGATGGTCCAGGTATGCCCCATACGTCAGACCTCCCGCGATGTTGAACCGGTGGTCACGGCGCGAAACACCTCGTCCAGGCGGCCGCGTTCAACGCGCAACTCTTCGATTCGCCAACCGCCTTCCCGAGCTGCCTCACCGACACTGCTAACAATCGAGTGGCCGTCTTTCGGATAAATCTGGAAACGTGCCACACCGTCGTGCTCTTCGAGCAACTCTACCGAATCCACACCAGCGAGTGCGCGCAGCTGCTGCTGTGCGCCGTTGATCGCGCCACTGCGGACCAGCAACGTGACGGCATTGTGCAGCCGCGAGCGTGCCTCGAGCTCTGCTGGCGTGCCGTCGCAGACCAATCTGCCATGGGCGATGATGACGGCGCGCGTGCACACGGCGTCGACCTCCTCGAGGATGTGGGTCGACAGGATAATGGCTTTCTCCGTTGCCATCGTCCGAATCAACGTGCGTACCTCATGCTTCTGGTTGGGATCGAGTCCATCGGTAGGCTCGTCCAGAATGAGCACTTCCGGATCGTGCAGGATCGCCTGTGCCAGACCGACGCGACGCTTGAAGCCCTTCGACAGCGTCGCGATCGGCTGTGAAAGCACTTGTTCGATATGTACCTTGGCGACGACGTCATCGAGGTGGCGGCGCTTCTCGTCGCCGCGAAAACCGCGGATCTCGGCGCAGAAATCGAGAAACGCATAGGGCGTCATATCAGCGTACAGCGGTGCCCCTTCCGGGAGATAGCCAATGCGTTGCTTCACCGCCATCGGCGAGAGCTCTAAATCGTCGCCGCCGACCCGGACGCTACCGCTGTCGGGCGCCAGGAAACCGGTGATCATTTTCATGGTGGTCGACTTGCCGGCGCCGTTGGGACCGAGAAAGCCCAGCACTTCGCCGCGCTGAACGGCGAACGAGATATCATCCACCGCCGTGATCGGGCCGAAGCGCTTTGAAAGGTTCTTGATCTCGACCATGGCTCCCATATTGATTCCTCAAAGCTTTACCGAACCGGCCACCCGACGAATGTATGCCATCATTGCCGAACGCCCGTTCCTGGCGTGCATTGTAACGGCTGGCGGGCAGCAAAGCCGCTCGTAATTGGGTTTTTCGACCACCGTGCGGGCCGTGAGTGCCAACCTGTATTTTTTGTAATGTTCGTGACTAGCTGGTGCATGGCTGCGGCCGGCGAATAATTACACAATCGATAGCATTATTCCGGCTGGCGCCGGGATAGTTTCGACGATATAGAGTCGGCTGCGGCATTTTCAAGTCGGGATTGAGAGTTTTACTTTACCGCTGCGGGGTGAGGTTGTGGGCAGCTGCTGAGTAGCTCGGGCGGTCTTTTTTCCGAGGGGGGGAGGAGTCCGACACGCGTACGCGAGTGGTCCCGTGATAGTACCCGGGGCACGCCGCGAGTGACCGCTGCACGCATTACCCTGGCTGTCTGCAACTGCGCATATGCGGTTGTGGCAGCTACGGTGCCATGGCACCATGCCGACTCCCGCGCGCTCAAGAGGAAGCGTACTTGCAAAATCCCCCGGTGACTCGCAGCGGCTCGCCCTGGTTGTCGCGCCTATTCTCCAACGTGGGTCACAGCTACTCCCATATATTCATGCTGTTGTACCCCACGGTGGTGCTGGCGTTGGAGCGCGAATTGCACATGAGCTACGGCGAGCTGCTGGCTCTGCTGACGGGTGGCTATGTGCTCTTCGGAGTGGGTGCGCTGCCGGCTGGTTGGTTGGGCGATCGCTGGAGCATGGTGGGTATGATGCTCGTGTTTTTTCTCGGTCTTGGTTCAGCCTCGATATTCACGGGGCTTATGTCTACCCCGTTGGGCATCGCCACTGGACTTGCATTGATTGGCCTGTTTGCGTCGATTTATCACCCTGTCGGCATGGCATGGCTGTTGCGCAATACCGCCAACCCCGGCAAGTCGCTGGGTGCTAATGGGATCTTCGGCAGTCTCGGTATCGCCGCCGCCGGCTTGATCGCCGGTGTGCTCACCGACCTGATCAGTTGGCGTGCGGCTTTCATCATCCCTGGCGCGGTTGCTATCGCGAGCGGCGTTGCTATGGCGGTGTGCGTGCGTGCCGGGTCAGTTGTCGAACACAAGAGCGACCTCCATCCCATGCCTGAGTCCTCGCGCGATGACAGGGTTCGCGCCTTCGTCGTGCTCTCGGTCACCATGCTATGTGCCGGCATCATGTTTCAGGCAATATCCTCGGCGCTGCCCAAGGTATTCGCTGAACGGGCGCCGGAAATCACGGGCGGTACGGCACTCGGTGCCGGGGTGCTGGTGTCGGTAGTATTTCTGTTGGCGGCAGGCGCCCAGGTGGTCGGTGGCCATCTGGCGGATCGGTACTCAGCGCGCCGGGTTTACGTGCTCGATTATGCGGTAATGGCCCCGCTGTGGTTTGTTGCCGCCTACCTGGAGAATGTGCCGTTGCTGCTCGTGGTGAGCGCGGCGGTGTTCCTTAATACAAGTGCTGTGCCCGTGGAAAATGTGTTGCTCACACGCTTTTCTCCGAGCAAGTGGCGCGGCACCGCCTTCGGGGCCAAGTTTGTGCTTTCCCTCGGTGTCGGCGCCATGGCCGTACCAATGGTGGCATTGATCCATGAACTCAGCGGGGGGTTCTACTGGCTATTCGTTGCCCTGGGCGTGCTGGCAATCGTGGTTGTATCGGCGGGCCTGTTGCTGCCTAAGGAGCACAGCAAAGTGCCTATAACCATGGTGCAAACGCAGCCAGGGTCGTCGGACTGAGGGTCCGCGAGATAGGGCGCAATTGACATTCACGCAGGGAATTCTTACCGTCTGTCTACCGAAGCGCCCATACCTAAACTAGAAGGGCGCTCTAATCCATGGCCAAGCTGCTCGAAATCGAAAATCTGCGTACCCAATTCTTCACCGCGGACGGTGTCGTGCGGGCTGTGGATGATGTCACGTACGATGTCAATGAAGGGGAAACCGTTGCCTTGGTCGGTGAATCCGGCTGCGGCAAGTCCGTCAGCGCATTGTCCATTTTGCGATTGATTCCATGGCCCCCAGGGCGCATCGTCGGCGGCAGCATCCGCTTCCTGGGCAAGGACCTGCTGCAGCTGAGTGACCCCGAGATCCGCAGGGTACGCGGCCATCAGATTGCCATGGTATTTCAGGAGCCCATGACCTCGCTCAATCCGGTGCTGACCATCGGCCTGCAACTCACCGAGACGATGCAATACCACTTGGGAATGTCGAATGAGCAAGCGGAAAAACGCGCGGTTGAACTGTTGCGCATGGTCGGCATCGCCGACGGCGAGCGTCGACTGCAGCAATACCCGCACCACTTCAGTGGCGGCATGCGCCAGCGCGTGATGATCGCGCTGGCGCTCAGTTGCGAGCCCAAGCTGATCATTGCCGATGAGCCGACCACCGCGCTCGACGTGACCATCCAGGCGCAGATCCTGCAGCTGATGAAGGATTTGAGCAACCGCATGGGTGTGGCGCTGATGATCATCACGCACAATCTGGGTGTAGTGGCGCGTTATGCTGATCGCGTGAACGTGATGTACGCGGGCAAGATCGTCGAAGAGGGGACGGCCGAGCAGATCTACCACAGCCCCAAGCACCCGTATACCATCGGTTTGCTCGCCTCGGTGCCGCGCATGGACCAGCACCGCGGCAGGCGCCTCGTTCCGATCGAAGGTCAGCCGCCTGATCTGACCAAGCTGGATAACGGCTGTGCCTACCGGCCGCGGTGCCGCTGGGCCTTCGATAGGTGTGCTCAGGCGATTCCGCCCCTCGAACACGTCGGCGACGGTCAAATGTCAGCCTGCTTTCGCAAGCACGAGCTTGGCGATGACGTAAAGGCGGCTTCATGAGCGCGCAGATAAGGGAATCGCGGGACAAGTCGGTCGGCAAGGGTGAGACCCTGCTCGAGGTGCGCAACCTCAAGAAGTACTTCGCTGTCACCGAAGGCGTCGTCAGGCGCCGCGCGATCGGCAACGTCAAGGCGGTCGATGGGGTCAGCTTTACCATTGCCCGCGGTGAGATCCTGGGACTGGTCGGCGAGTCGGGCTGCGGCAAAACCACCACTGGGCGTTGCATCCTGCAACTGGAGACGCCGACCAGTGGCGAGATTGTGTTCGAGGGCGTCAATCTGGAAAAGCTCGACCAGAAAGCGATGGTTGCCTGGCGGCAGAAGATCCAGGTGATCTTCCAGGATCCTTACAGCTCGCTCAACCCGCGTATGAAGGTAGGGGAGATTCTTGGTGAACCCATGCGTGTGCATCGAGTCGAGCCGAATGCGGCGAAGCGCCGCCAACGCATTGCCGAATTGCTCACGGTCTGCGGCCTGCCAGCAAAGTTCGCCGACCGCTACCCGCACGAGATGAGCGGCGGTCAGCGCCAACGCGTGGGCATCGCGCGCGCGCTGTGCCTGAATCCGGATTTCATCATTTGCGACGAGGCGGTATCGGCGCTCGACGTCTCGATTCAGGCGCAGGTGATCAACTTGTTGGAAGATCTGCGGGAAGAATTCAATCTAACCTACCTGTTCATCGCTCACGATCTGAGCGTCGTGCATCATCTGTGTAACCGTGTGGCGGTGATGTACCTCGGCAGGATGGTGGAACTGGCCGAGTCCGACGAGCTGTTCGACAACCCTATGCACCCGTATACGCAGGCGCTGCTGTCAGCCGTGCCAGTGCCGGATCCCACCGTCGAGGCCCAGCGCAGCCATCAGGTGCCCAAGGGCGAGGTGCCGAGCCCCATAAACCCCCCGAGCGGCTGTGTGTTTCACCCCCGTTGTCCGCTGGCGGTGGACAGCTGCCGCGCGCAGGTGCCCGAGTTCCGGGAACTGAAACCGGGCCATTGGGTGGCCTGTCCACGCGTATGAGCACATGCAGCATGTTTTTCGGCTCCAGCGGGTCTAGGCTGGGTTGCAAAAGGCTGGCGGTCAGGAGAACATAGAGTTCAGGAGGTTACAGGGACCGTAGCCTTTAAGAAGAAGCGGATTTTCCGGGGGTTTCATCCGGAGTGCGTCGGAAGGGCACCAGGACGGGCTTTTCGACATCAACGCCACAAGAGTGATTAAAGGAGGGCAGTATGAAGCGTTTCATTTCGAGAATCGCTGCGACGACGGCGGTCAGCCTTGTCTTTGGCGTGACTGGCATCGGCAGCGCCTTGGCCGTCGAGAAAGGGGGTATCCTGAACTTCGTCGTCGCCGGCGAGACCCCGTCCTATGACGCGCACCGGGAAACCACCTATGCGGCCGTGCACCCCTATGCGCCGTTTTACAGCGTCCTGATCCGAGTGAACCCCAAGAACCCCCAGTCGCCCACCGACATCGTGTGTGATCTGTGCAAAGGCAAGTGGAAAGTGGCCGACGAGGGGAAGACCTACACCTTCAAGATCCGCGATGACGTGAAGTTTCACGACGGCACGCCACTGACGGCGAAAGACATTGTTGCAACCTTTAATAAGATCATCTTCCCGCCCGAAGGGGTACCGAGCGCCCGCAAGACCTTCTTCAAGATGGTGGAGTCGGTATCGGCTCCGGATGATTACACGGTGGTTTTCAAGCTGAAGTTCCCGTCGGGAGCCTTCCTGCCGGCAGTCGCGGCACCATATAACTACGTCTACAGCAAGAAGGATCTGGATACACACGGTTACAACTGGCACACGGACCACATCAATGGTACCGGCCCCTTCATCTTCGTTCAGCACCAGCCAGGCGCGTTCGTTGAGGGTAAGAAGAACCCCAATTACCATCACAAGGGGCAGCCGTACCTCGATGGTTTCAAGGCGATCATCGCCAAGAAGATGTCGGTACGTATCCAGGCGATCCGTGGCAATCGCGCAGCCATCGAGTTCCGCGGATTTCCACCGAAGGCCCGCGACGACCTGGTAGCGGCCCTGGGCGACAAGGTCACCGTACAGGAAAGCGACTGGAACTGCGTGTTGATAGCGACGCCGAATCACAAGCGTAAGCCGTTCGACGATGCGCGCGTGCGCCGGGCGTTGTCGTTAGGCATGGATCGCTGGGGCGGCTCCGCATATCTCTCCAGAATCGCCATCGTCAAGACGGTAGGCGGCGTGGTGTTCCCCAATCATCCGCTGGCGGCGAACAAGCAGGAGCTGCAGCAACTCGCGGGTTATTGGCCTGATCTGGAGAAATCGCGTGCCGAAGCCAAGAAGCTGCTGGCTGAGGCGGGCGCAAGCAATCTTACGGTCGATTACAACAACCGCGACGTCGATCAGCCTTACAAGGTGGTTAGCACCTGGTTGATCGATCAGTGGACCAAGATCGGCGTGACGACGAAGCAGACCGTGCGGCCGACACCGGCGTTCTACGCAACCCTGCGCAAGTCGCACGAGTACGACGTGTCGATCGACTTCAACTGCCAGTCGATCGTCAATCCCATTGCGGACGTGTCCAAGTACCTCTGTGGCGCCGGCAATAACTACAGCCAGTGTGAGGACCCGAAGCTGGGGGAGATGTACGACAACCTCCTGCGTACCGGCGACGTCAAGGGACAGCGCGCAATCATACGACAATATGAGAGACGCGCACTGGATGAGCAGGCGCATGAGATCATCACCCTGTGGTGGTACAAGATCAATCCGCATCGCTCCTATGTGAAGGGGTGGAAGATCGCGCCGAGCCACTATCTCAACCAGCAGCTCGACAACGTCTGGTTGGATAAGAAGTTGATGTAATCTGTTGGTGTCGACGTCTCGCCCCGTCAGGGGCGAGACGGCGGTATCATGCTGACCGCGCGATGTACGCCTACGTCGTCAAACGCCTGTTCCTCATGATCCCGACCCTGTTCGGGGCGGCGCTGCTGGTTTTTTTCCTGATGCGGCTGTTGCCGGGTGACCCCTGCGAAATCCGCATGGCGGGCACCGGTCAGTATGCGGACCCCGAGGCCATTGCCATCTGCCAAAAGGACCTGGGGCTCGATAAACCCCGTATCGTGCAGTTCGGCGGATTCATTGGCGGCTATTTCACCGGCGATCTCGGCGTTTCGATGTGGACCCACCAGCCGATTGCGTACGAGATCGGCTTGCGCTTCAAGCTCTCGTTGCAACTCGCCATTATGACCACCATGGTGGCGGTCGCGTTGGCCCTTCCGCTCGGCATCATCTCAGCGGTCAAACAGGACACGTGGATCGACTATGCCGTGCGCACGTTTAGCATCGCCGGCATCGCCATACCGTCGTTCTGGCTGGGTATCATGATCATTCTCGGGCTCCTGATCGTCACCCAGGCCTGGCTCGGGGAAGGGTGGATGCCTCCCATCAACTACGTGTCGCCGTTCAAGGATCCGTGGGGCAATTTTACCCAGCTCATTTGGCCGGCCGTGGCGACGGGTTATCGCTACTCCGCCGTGGCGACGCGCATGACCCGCTCGGCCATGCTCGAGGTATTGCGCGAGGACTATATTCGTACGGCGCGCGCAAAGGGGTTAGTAGAGAAGCTGATCATCAACCGGCATGCGCTGAAGAATGCGCTGCTGCCGGTGGTGACCCTCATCGCTATCGAGTTCGCGTTTCTGATCGGCGGCTTGGTGGTCACCGAGCAGGTGTTCAATCTCAATGGTCTCGGCAAGCTGTTCGTGGACGCCGTCGGCAACCAGGATTTCACCCTGGTGCAGCAACTGGTCATGCTGGTCGTGTTGATCTTCGTCGCAACAAACCTGGTGGTGGACGTGCTCTACGCCTGGTTAGACCCGCGCATCCGCTACGCCTAGAGCAGGAAGAGAGACTATGGCCACACCGCAAGCCGTAATCGATACCAGCGAACTAGACCAGCTACGAATACCGCTTCGTACGCAGCTGTGGCGGCTTGTACGCAAGCAACCGCTGGGTGCCGCCGGGGCATTCATCGTCATTATCATGAGTCTGGCGGCGATCTTCGCCAACGTCATCACCTCTTACAACCCGGTCGCGAACGATCTCGCCAGCATGCTGCAGTCGCCGGAAGCCAACCATTGGATGGGCACGGACGAGTTCGGACGCGACATTCTCACGCGCGTCATCTACGGTGCGCGCACGGCGCTTTCTATCGGCTTGACGGCGGCCTTTCTTGGTGCCACCGGCGGGCTCGTCCTCGGGGTGGCAAGCGCTTATTTCGGAGGGATCTTCGACCTCATCACCCAACGTATCGTCGATGTGCTGATGGCCTTTCCGCTGATCATCATGGCGCTGGCGGTGGTGGCCACTCTCGGCCCCGGTGCACAGAACGTGATCATTGCCATTACCATCCCGTTCATCCCCACATGTGCGCGGGTGGTGCGTTCGAGTGCCCTGGCGATCCGTGAGATCCCATATGTCGACGCGGCGCGCGCACTCGGCTTCAGCCACGCGCGCATCATTCTGCGTCACATGGTGCCCAATGTAATGGCGCCCTACCTCATTATGTTGTCGACGTTTGTCGGCCAAGCGATTCTGCTGGAAGCCGTGCTGTCCTACCTAGGCATGGGCGTGCAAGACCCGACACCGGCTTGGGGCTTGATGCTCAAAGGCGGTGCTGAGGAATTCCTCGAAAGTGCGCCGTGGGTATCGATCTTCCCGGGTCTCGCCATCAGTTTCGCCGTCTTCGGCTTCAACCTCTTCGGCGATGCAATGCGCGACGTGCTCGATCCGAAGATGCGGCGCGATTAGGTTACGTCGTAACCAGACCGTCAGTCTGTTTGACGCGCGTCGCACGGTAGTACGCGCTCGGCGGCAGTTTCCCTGAGAACGTTCGAACCAGCTCGGATATGTCACACAGTTTTTCCAGATCGATTCCCGTTTCCACGCCCATCTGCCTGCACAGGTAGACTACGTCTTCTGTTGGCGTGTTGCCGGTGGCACCGGGCGAGTAAGGACAACCACCGAGTCCGGCAATAGAGGCATCGAAAAACGCGATGCCCTGCTGCATGGCGGCTAGAGTATTAGCGATCGCCATGTCGTAGGTGTTGTGAAAGTGGCCCGCCAGGCGCTCACCGCCGTGTCTGCGTCGTGTCTCAGCGAACAAATAGGCAACCTGTCCGGGATCGGCGCGGCCAGTGGTATCGCAGAGACACACCTGGTCTGCGCCAAACCGGAAGAGCTCCTCTGTCTGGGCGATGACTTTTTGTGGGTCAACGACTCCTTCGTAGGCGCAGACAAAAGCCACCGACACATCGACTCGCACTGTTAGCCCATCGCTTTTGGCGCGCTGTAGTAAGCGCTTGGCAATGGCCATGCTCTGGGGCACCGACATGTTGAGGTTTTTCTGGTTCATCGTCTCTGTCGCGCTCAACACGAGGCCGACGTGCCTGAGGCCGGCGGCGAGCGCACGCTCATAACCTTTTTCGTTGGGGATCAAGGCGAAGTAGCATATGCCAGAGCGCGGCAGCAGCCCGGCCACTACTTCAGCAGCATCCGCCATCTGCGGCACCACCTTGGGGTGGACGAACGAGGTCACCTGAATGCATTTGACACCGGCGTCCACTAGGCCGCTGATCAAGCGAATCTTCTGCTCGGTGGGTAGCATATAAGGCTCGTTTTGCAGACCGTCGCGCGGTCCCACATCCATGATAGTGACGCGCTCGGGCCACAACCCTGTTCTCACATCTTCACGCTTGAACATTGGACGACCCATTCGTTGTGCGGTAGCTCAAACTGAGCGGCATCTCTAAAATGTCGGCTAGCGTGTGAGGGACACTTGTAGAATGACTGACACCAAACCCCACCCACGACCATTGGATGGAGTGAAAGTGCTGGAGCTCGGCCAGCTTATCGCCGGCCCTTTTGCCGGTTGTATTCTCGCCTACTTCGGTGCCGAGGTCATCAAGGTGGAGCCGCCCGGCAAGGGCGATCCGTTGCGTCTATGGCGGGTATTGGATGAAAACGGCACCTCCTGGTGGTGGCGCAGTCTCGGCAGGAACAAGAAGTCGGTTACGCTCGACTTGCGCGAGAGCGAAGGTCGCAAGCTCGCACGCCGGTTGGCGGATGAGGCAGACGTGCTCATCGAAAACTTTCGTCCGGGCACCATGGAGAAGTGGGGTCTCGGACCGGATGAGCTCAAGGCGAGCAACCCCGGACTCGTCTACGTGCGCATATCCGGCTACGGGCAGAGCGGTCCCTATGCGTCGCGCCCGGGGTTTGCTTCCGTGTGCGAAGGGGTAGGCGGGTTTCGCTACATTAATGGTTTTCCCGGCGGCCCACCGGTGCGACCTAACCTGAGTCTCGGAGACACACTCGCCGGGTTGCACGCGGCACTCGGGGTCTTGCTGGCGCTGATCCAGCGATATCATGCGCCCGACGGCGGACAGGTCGTCGACGTCGCGATCTACGAAGCCGTGTTCAATATACTGGAGGCGGTGGTGCCCGAGTACGACGGCGCGGGCGTAGTAAGAGAGCCTTCCGGCTCGACCCTTACCGGTATCGTGCCTACCAATACCTACCTTTGTCGGGACGGGAAGTATGTCGTAATCGGTGGCAATGCTGATTCCATTTTTCAGCGATTAATGCGTGCGGCCGGTCGGCCGGATATGGCGGAGGATGACAGGTTCGCCAATAATACCGGCCGCGTAGCCCACGAACGGGAAATCGACGAAGCGATCAGCGTTTGGACGAAGACCCTGGACGCGAGTGCGGTGCTCGACAAACTCGCTGCCGCCGCGGTGCCGGCAGGCCCCATCTACAATGTTGGGGATATGATGCGCGATCCGCAGTTCCAGGCCCGCGGATTGTTCGAGACCGTGCAGGTGAATGGCAAACCACTGAAAGTGCCCGCGATCGTGCCAATGCTGAGCGAAACGCCGGGCGCCACCGACTGGCCGGGGCCGGAAATTGGCGCGCACAACGAGGAAATACTGTGCGGCCGGCTGGGTCTTTCACAGTCAGAGCTTAAGCAGTTGCGCAACAAGCGCATCATTTAGGTACGCTAAGTCGTATTGACCACAGCAGGAGGAGAGATGAACAGTGACGCACTCGTCGGGTTTATTGGCCTCGGAAATATGGGCAGCCATATGGCTGCCAACCTCGCCAAGGCGGGCCATGCGCTCGTGGTCTACGATGCTGCCGGTACGGCGGAGCGAGCCCCGCGTGGCGCATTGGTAGCGGCCAACGCAAGCGAGGTGGCGACGCAGGCGGCGACGGTGCTGTTGAGCCTGCCGGATGGCGCGGTTAGTGCGAGCGTGTGCCGAGAGATTGCCGCTGCGAAGGACCGCATCAGTCGCTGCGTGGTCGACACTTCCACCATCGGCGTAGCGGCTGCGCGCGACATCGAGCAGGCGCTGGCGGGCGTCGGTATCGAGTACATCGATGCGCCGGTGTCCGGCGGTACGGCCGGCGCGGCCGCGGGCACGATCTCGACCATGTTCGCCGGCTCTGCCCAGAGCTACGAGCGGCTGTTGCCGCTGCTGAAAGCGATGTCGAAGAACCCTTTTCACGTCGGCACCCAGGCAGGCCAGGGGCAGGCGATGAAGTTGGCCAATAACTTCCTCTCTGGGTTGGCCATGGCTGGCACCAGTGAGGCGATCTGTTTCGGGCTGTCGCAGGGGCTCGAGATGAAAACCATGCTTGACGTGCTCAACGTCTCGACTGGCCGCAACACCGCGACATCGGACAAGTTCCCTAATCGCATCCTAACCGAGCGCTATGATGCGGGTTTCCTTAACACGCTGTACATGAAGGACCTGCGCCTGTACGTGGAAGGCGTACGCACGGCCGATACGCCAAAGGACATCGGTGAAGCGTGCATCGGAGTGTGGAAACGATTTGTTGAGGCGCTGCCCGGCGCTGACTACACGGAAATCTACCGATTCATCCACGATCGAACGTAGTAACGGCGACGCAACTGCAAACAAGAAAAAGGCAGCTGAAAGCTGCCTTTTCCCAGTCCACAAGCGAAGCGCCACAAAACAGCGCCCTGCCTATCGACGATATGTGCGTCTGGTGTTACAGGTGACGCACCGCTAGTACCGCACTCGACGAAAAGCCGAGCGATCGGCTTATGCCTACTTCTTCTTGGCTCTCCTCCTTGCCTTCTTCTTGCCGCCGGCCGCCCTGGCTTTCATCTTCTTGATGTCTCGCGCCGCTTTGGCCTTCAGCCGCTTAATTTCGCGCATGGCCTTGGCTTTTAGTCTGCGAGCTTCTTTCGTTGCTCTGGCCTTGGCTTTCTTCAGTATCTGCTCAGCCTTTTTCGCGGCCGGTGATTTTCCAGCTTTCCTACGCTTTTTCGCCATAGCTTACTCCTTGGAGGTCGTGGTTAGAGGCTTTAAAAGAAAAAGGGCGAATCGCCCATGGTACTGCGCTAAAAAAATAGAAAAGACAGCCAATGGCTGTCTTCTTGCGACCGGAGTGGTGATTGCCTAACGTCGAGTGGCTGGCAGGCGCTATCAATGGTCCATCTGCTAAGACTTGAAAGTGTAAATGTAAATGACATTTGAATAAATTTCAAATGTCTTGCGGCGAGCATGCAAACGCAGTTCTTGCTGGTTTAGCGAAGCGTTTCGATGTTGTTGATTGGCAGTCAACCACGCGACTCTTTTAGCAGGGTTTGTGCGTAATCGCTGACCATGAATATAACGGTTTCTCGGGTGACGTACGTCCAATATTGCTCGTCCGTGAACCCCTTGGCTTGCTTGAATTTTTTGAGCGCTTTCCGCGTGCGCTCCGGATCTGCGTCGATCGCACCGTCGTAGTAGCCGATGCGTTGCAGCAGTTGTTGCAGCAGCCGGAAGACCTCGGATTTTTCTGCGATGCGGATGTTGGTATTGATCGAGCCTTCCCACCGAGCCCTCTCGTCTTCGAGACGCTGAACCAGATTGAGAAACTTGTCCCGCGAGTTCTCCACCGTGTCCTGCAGATCGTTCTTTTCTTCCGTCAGGCGACGCACCGTTTGTTCCAATGCCGTCACGCGTTCTTCCAGAGTGGCAATGGTCGTTGACTTCTGTTCTGACGTACTGAGCTCCGCTTCTATCTTTTGCCTTGCGTCGTCCGGCGAACCGCGTACTCGGGTCGGTAGTGTGGCTATGAAATCTTCCGCGCTGACCTTTTTCACAGCGCCCGCGGATGGGTTCGTGTCACGAGCATTGATCTTGAATCCCAATAGATCGACCTCGGCACCCTTAAGAATAGCGAGTATTACCACGCCGGCGAGCGACACGATCACTGCCATGAATATCAGGGCGATTACTCTTGGAGTGAGTTTGGCCAGTAGCGCGTGCGTTATGTTCTCCGTTTCTGCCGGCATGGTTGTCCTCCGTTACGTGGCCCTTTTGGGCATCCTGCGAGATGCTGCTACTGGCGTAGTGCGCCTTTCCGCTATTCTAATTGCTGTGGCCGCGACGGGCGTTCTAGTATTTCAGGCGCGACGCATGAAAGCGGCACACTCGTCCCTCCGGGGTGTATCGGCACATCACTCAATGGTCCAAAGATCGGTGCTCAGGTAGCGCTCGCCTGTATCCGGGAGGATCGCGAGAAACACCTTGTCCCTGGCGTCTTGCCGGGACGCCACCTTGACCATCCCGACCACAGCCGCGCCGGAGGAAATACCTACAAAGATACCTTCCCGTGCGGCCAAGAAGCGGGCTGTGCCGTACGCTTCCTGGGTAGTAATCGGGATAATCTCATCATAGATGCTGGTGTCGAGAGTGTCGGGTATGAAGGCGGGCGCGGTGCCCATGATCTTGTGCTTACAAGCAATGCCTTTAGAGAGGATCGGAGAATCGGCGGGCTCGGTGGCGATGATACGAATATCCGGATTTTTTTCCCGCAGGTAGCGGCCTACGCCTGAAATGGTACCCCCGGTGCCGGTGGTACAGATCACCGCATCGAGCTCGGGACCGAAATCACTCCAGATTTCCTCGGCGGTCTTCTTGTGCGAGGCTGGATTGGCCGGGTTAAAGTGCTGCCCCACGAAGAAATAGCCTTTCTCAGCTTCTAAGCGCCTCGCCTCTTCAATGGCGCCCACCGTGCCCTTGGCCGCCGGCGTCAACACCACCTCGGCGCCGAATGCCTTCAGTATCAGCTTGCGTTCCTCGCTCATGTCCTCCGACATGACGAACACGGCGCGATACTCTTTGACTGCTGCCACCATGGCAAGCCCAATGCCGGTATTGCCCGAGGTGGGTTCGACGATGGTATCGCCCGGCTTTAGGACACCACGTTGTTCAGCGTCCTCGATCATCTTCAGCGCAGGCCGGTCCTTGACTGAGCCAGCGGGATTAAAGCTCTCGAGCTTCACCCAGAGACTGGCGGCGAACGTGCTTTTCAACTTGTTCAGGCGAACGGTCGGTGTGTTGCCGATGGTCTGGAGGATATTGTCGTATTTCATCGCAAAATCCGCTGTCATGGCGTAGGACCGGCATCCCGGCCGGTCAATGCCACGATAATACTCCTAAGCTCTACCACAATCGCCTAGTCGACCCATCCCCGCTCGAGATAGGACGTTTCACCAACTCGCGTCACCTTCAGGTGCGCACGGTAATTGCCCACAGCCGTTGCAGAAAATGTGTGCTCCGTTATTGGAGGTGTGGCAGTTTCTGCCTGACCGGCCAGCGTTTCGCCCAGAACCCGACCTTGCACGTTGTATGGGATGGACAGATCAAGCAGCGTGAGCACGCTCGGTAGGATATCGATAATACCGACGGGTAGCAGCGATTCGTAGCCCGAACGGAACGCGCTGCCGTTCATGGCCAGCCAGTTACTGAGCTCGAAACGATGTAAGCCACCGTGCAGCCCGCCGCCCACTGGGTAGCGCGCAGCGTCGTGCAGGCAAGTGCCGACGATGCCATGCATGTTGGGCGCATCGTCATTGCGCAGGGCGAGAGCGATATCCGGTGCGCGCCGATGGTCGATACCGACCTCGTTGTGTTGTAGCGTTCCATGTTGGCCATCGCGCGTAAATAGCGGACCGCACCATGATTGTGTCTGCAACCACCGAACAATCGCTTGGATGAGCTTCGGATCCGAGTCCCGCACGTAGATGCCACCTGCGCTGGCAAGCGCGAGCGCGGCATCAGCGCCATCGCTCACCGAGTCGCCGATGGTAAATCCAGCCTTGGTCATGGTGTCGGCGATGCCGATCGCTTCGGCGACGACGGTGAGCTGACCGTGATCTGACATTGTAATGATCTGCAACTGATCACCGAGGCCGGAGTGGTCGCGCCATCTGACAATGCGGCCGAACTCTGCATCTACATGGCGTAGCGCCGTTAAGTTGGCTTCGGTGCCGAGGCCGCGAAAGTGATAGCTGTTGTCAGGTTCCGGGTACCACAGAATACAGACCGCAGGTTTTATCTCGGGCTCTACATAGTCCAGATATACATCGGTGGCGTAAGTCAGCCAGCTGAGCGTCGGAATCTCATGCTCGGGAATCGCTCCGAAACGATCGAGCACTTGGGCGATGCGTTCCCGGGGCACCGATGCGTCCGGGCGGTGCAGCGCCAGGCGAAAGCCGTTCAACTGTTCCGCCTTGTGATGCAACATGCGCGTGCCACCCGGTGTGCCCGCGCTGATTACCGCGAGTTGCAGGCTGTGTGCAGCTAGGATTTCACCGAGCACTGGCACATCGACCAGCTTGCCGTTGAGTCTGCGGTCGAGTTCCGCAATCTGTGTTTCGTCGCCGGTCGCAAACAGCTTATCCGGAGCGGCAATCGGATCGAGAAATTTGTTGCCGACAATACCGTGGCGAGTGGGATAGCAACCCGTCACAAGTGCCGCTTGGTTAACGCGGGTTTCGGTAGGGAAGGTGGCACGGCTATGGGCAAGACGAACACCTTCTGCGGCAAATGCCGTGAGGTTAGGCATCAGCGCGGGTGTAACCATATCCGGCCGCAGGGCGTCGAAGGCGACTATCAGTACTCTTCGCGGCACGCCGGCCATCGCGCTAAGAGGACAGGGCCTCTATCGCCTCGACCACGTCTGCGGGCAGGGCAATGCCATTCTTATCGGCCTCACGGGCACGTCGGTTTTCGATCTCACCTGGTAGATAGATCTCCGCGTTCTCATCGCCCGACTGGCGAAGAACGGAACGAAATCTGTCAATGCGCCGCGCGTACTCGTCCAATCCGATGAGACGACCGATATCGGCGGCGATGATGGTGAAGCAAGGTCCTGCCGTGCCGCTCAGGTCTGTCACCTGTCGCACCTCGGTCAGGTAGCGACCTCCCGAAACTACACCCGATAGTAGCTCGATCATCACAGCTAGACCGTAGCCTTTATAGCCGCCAAGTGAGGCGAGGGTGCCCTTTAACGCCGCTTCCGGATCGGTGGTCGGTTGACCGTCGACGTCGAGCGCGAGCCCCAGCGGAATGGAGCGACGTTCTGCCTTGGCTCTGCGAATCTTGCCGCGGGCGACGGTGGTTGTCGCCATATCCAGCATGATCGGCTCGTCGCCCGTTGGTACCGCTATGGCGATAGGATTGGTCCCAAGCGTGGCTCGCTTCCCACCATAAGCGGCGACCGCCGGCGAGGCATTGGAGAAGACGATGCCGGCGAGGCCGCGTTGCGCCAGCATGTGCGCGTAGTAACCGGCGATGCCGAAATGGTTGCTGTTACGTACCGTGATCCAGCACATGCCGTACTTATTGGCGCGCGCAGCAGCGAGTTGTGTGGCCTGCACGCCGGCGACTGCGCCGAAGCCGTTACGACCGTCCATCAAGATGATGGCTTCACCGTCCTTCACGATTTCGGGTTCGGCACTGGGGTCCAGCAATCCACGGCGTACGCGCTCAATATAGCCCGCCAATCTGGTAAAACCGTGGGAGGCCACGCCACGCCGGTCGGCTTCCAACAGTACATCGGTTACGATCGCGGCGAGCTTTTCGCTGACGCCGTTGCTTGTCAGAACCTGTAGTCCGAGCGCGTACAGCGACGCCGCGTCGGTCGATTTCTTGTCATTTGTTCTTGCTGAGCTCACGCGAGTCCCTCCACTCGGTACCTTATACCTATGCGCTAGCATAACTCGAGCCCGCAGCGGGTGCGAGGTGTATGCAGCCTATAGTCGCGGCAAATTGCGAATCACTAGGCCCCTGTGTAATAGTTGCCCTCTGCCTTCTGGCTCGGAGGAGAGAAAAAGAATGAGCACCCGTGTCGCGATACTCGATGATTACCAGAACGTCGCCTTGGAGTCGGCCGATTGGAAAAGCCTTCCTGCCGACGTTGAAATTACGGTATTCAACAAACACATCAAAGGCGAAGACGCGGTAGCCAAGACGTTAGCGGATTTTGCCATCGTCGTGGCGATGCGTGAACGCACGCCCTTTCCAGCATCACTGCTCGCCAAGTTGCCGAATCTCAAGCTTCTGGTCACTACCGGCATGCGTAATCTCGCCATCGACATGCAGGCCGCGCGCAAGCAGGGCGTGCCGGTGTGCGGTACGGCGCTGTTGCCATACCCCGCGTTTGAGCACGCCTGGGCGCTCATTCTGGCGCTGCTAAAGAAGATTCCGCAGGAAAACGAGAACATGCACAGGGGGGGATGGCAGGCCGGCATTGTCGAGGGCGCGCGCGGCAAGACTCTGGGTGTGATCGGTCTCGGTAAACTCGGCTCACAAGTGGCCAAAGTCGGCGTTGCCTTCGGCATGAATGTGATTGCTTGGAGCCAGAACCTAACGGCAGAACGGGCACGTGAGTGTGGCGCGACACGGGTGGAGAAGGACGAGTTGCTGGCCAAGGCGGACGTGGTCACGATTCATGTTTTGCTGAGCGATCGCACGCGCGGGCTCCTGGGCAAGCGCGAGCTGGGGCTGATGAAACCCACGGCTTACCTCGTCAACACCTCCCGCGGCCCGATTGTCGATGAATCGGCGCTGATCGAAGCCTTGCAAAAGCGCACGATTGCCGGTGCCGGCCTTGACGTGTATGACGTCGAACCGTTGCCTGCAGACCATCCCTTGCGCGAGCTCGATAACGCCATACTTACGGGTCACACCGCCTATGTCATACGCGAGACTTATGATCTCGCTTATGGAGAGGCCTGCGAGGATGTTAAGGCCTGGCTCGAGGGCGAGCCAGTGCGCGTGTTGAACGGGCAATAAGCGTTCGTTATGGCGGACTTGTCACAAGTAAGAGCACTCACATTCGACGTATTCGGTACGGTTGTCGACTGGCGCAGCAGCATCATTCGTGAGGGGCAGGAGCTCGGCCGCAGCAAGGGTATCGAGATTGATTGGCAGGGCTTTGCCGATGCCTGGCGCGACCTCTATCAGCCCTCCATGGAGAAGGTGCGAAACGGCGAGATGCCGTGGACCAAGTTGGATGATTTACATCGCGCGAGCCTCGAGCGACTGCTGAAAGAATTCCCTATCGAGGGTTTAAGCGAGGAGGAGATCGATCATTTCAACCGCGCCTGGCACCGGCTTGATCCCTGGCCGGACACGGTGGCGGGGCTGACGCGGTTGCGGCGCAAGTACGTGCTGGCGACCTTGTCTAACGGCAACGTGGCGCTGCTGGTCAACATGGCCAAGCGCGCAGGCTTACCTTGGGACGCCGTGCTCGGCGCTGAGCCTGCACGGCACTACAAGCCGCAACCGGAGGCCTATCTCATGACCGCAGACTTTCTGGGCCTGAAGCCCTCACAATGCATGCTCGTGGCGGCGCATAATCACGATCTGGTGGCGGCGAGCCAGTGTGGTTATGGCACAGCCTTTGTCGCCCGACCGACCGAATACGGCCCCGGCCAAACAAGAGATCTCAAGGCGGAGCATGCCTTCGATGTCGTGGCCAAGGATTTTCTCGACCTGGCACACAAGCTCGGGTGTTAGCGACCAAACGAACAACATGTCCGATTTAATTACAAGCGTTCGCGATGGTGTGATCGCCACCGTTACCATCGATAACCCCTCCAAACGCAACGCGCTCACTAGGGCGGCCTGGGGACAGCTGGCAGAGACAATGCAGGCGCTTTCCGCTGAGGAAGAGCTGCGTTGCATCGTGCTGCGTGGCGCGGGTGTAGAGGCGTTTGCCGCCGGTGCCGATATCTCCGAGTTCCCGCATGAGCGCGCCGATGCGCGTCAGGCCAGGCGCTATCACGAGCAAGTGACCCACGGCATTTATGCCGTGCGGGATTGCCGCCATCCCACGATCGCCATGATTCACGGTGCCTGCACCGGCGGTGGCATGGAGATCGCCTGTGCCTGTGATCTTCGCATCAGCGGCGAGTCCGGTCGTTTCGGCGTGCCGATCAAACGCCTCGGGCACGCGCTCGCCTATCCCGAGATGCAACTCGTGCAACAGGTGGTCGGCCGCGCGCTGGTTTTGGAGATCCTACTGGAAGGTCGTATCTTGGATGCGCGCGAAGCGGAGCGCCGTGGGCTCGTCAACCGTGTGGTGTTGGATGATCAGCTCGCGCAGGAAGTGTACGCGACGGCACGACGTATCGCCCAGGGCGCGCCTTTGGCGGCGCGCGCTAACAAGAAGTTCGCACGCCGCTTACTCGATCCTACACCGCTCACTCAACAGGAGATCGACGAGGGTTACGCATTGTGCGACTCCGAGGATTACAAAGAAGGCGTGCGCGCGTTTCTCGCCAAAGAAAAACCGGTGTTCAAAGGCCGTTAAGATCCACCGCACGACTTACCGCCCAGAGCCTCGCTGGTATCAAGGCAAGGCGACTGGCGAGCCCCGCCTGCGGTCCGGATCACGCCCCGTAAGGGGGCGCGGACATGGAGGTCGCGCCCGACCGCCGAGACAGAGACGTCTCGTCGGGAGGCGCCGAGGCGCAGGCGAAACAGGGCGAAGCTGGAGCCGCGCGTTAATACCGGCGAGTTCACCCGTGTCAGTTAGCACAGTGATTGCAACGCATGGCTATTGCGCCTGAAATTATCTTTGCCCTTCTGTCGTTGGCGTTGCTCGGTGTCAGCGATTTTCTCTATCGCTGGGGGCAGCGCTGGGAGCTGCGCGGCGGGCCGTTCATGCTGCTGCAGAACCTCGCGTACCTGCCCACCGCCTTCGCACTGACGTATTTGCGCGGTGAGCTTGTCTGGACCACGCCGCTGCTGTTCGGCCTGCTGAACGGTCTGCTGGCGTTTATGGGTTTCTTATTCTTGCTGATGGCATTTCGGCGTGGCGAGGCCTTGGCGCTGGCGCCAGTGGTGCGATTGAATTTCGCGGTTACCGCCGCGCTGACGATTACACTGCTCGGTGAGCATGTTGACTTGCTGAAAGCGTCCGCGCTGTTGTTAGCGGCGCTCGCGGTAATAGCGGTGGGAGGGAGTGCCGGCCCGGGTCGCGGCGATCGGCGCTCCTTCTGGCTTGCCGTCGGCGCCATGACGATGTTGGGGTTGATCGGTTTTTTCTACAAGATCGCCATTAATCACGGCGCCGCGCCCGCGGCCATGACATTGTGTCAGAGTATCGGCGTATTCTTTGTGGCGTTACCTTTTGCCGTGCAGCAACGCCAGCCTTTGCCCCGCGGCGGCGGGTCGCTATGGCTGCCTTTGGTTTGCGGCATGCTGACCGCTTGCAGCTACGTGGCCTTGGCGGTGGCGATGACACATGGTGATGCTGTGGTAGTGGCGCCCATTTCGCAGTTGAGCTTTGTGTTGACAGGTCTGCTTGCGGTAGTGATTCTCAAAGAGCGCCTTACCTTGCGCAAGGCGCTGGGTGTTGCCTTCGCGGTGCTTTCGGTGCTGCTTTTCGCCGGGGCCTGATGGGCTCCTACATCCCATGATGGGGTAGGAGATAAACGGTATCATTCGGGTATGTGCTTCAAGATGCTGTGTCGATTGATGCCGTGCACGAAATAAGGAGGAAGCGATGACAACCGCTGCTACGCACCTAGGCCAACTGCTTACCGAAGGGGGCATTATCGTCATGCCGGGTTGCTTCGACGCCATGTCGGCGAAGCTGATCGAACGCGCGGGTTTCCGTGCGACCTTCATGGGTGGCTTCGCCGTATCCGCTGCCCGTATCGGTATGCCGGACACGGGCCTTATCTCCTACAGCGAGATGGTGGACCAGGGGCGCAATATCTGTAGTGCGGTATCCATACCCGTCATCGGCGACGGCGATACCGGCTATGGCAATGCGCTCAACGTAAAACGCACGGTCAGAGGTTATGCCGATGCCGGTTTCGCCTGTGTCATGATTGAAGACCAGGTGGCGCCGAAGCGCTGTGGTCACACGCGTGGCAAGCAAACCGTAAGCCGCAAAGATGCCTTTACCCGCGTGCAGGCGGCAGTCGACGCGCGCGACGAGGGTGCCGGCATCCTTATTATGGCGCGCACCGATGCCAACGCCACCGAAGGTTTCGAGGAGGCGATTCTGCGCGCCAAGACATTCGTGGAAATTGGTGCAGATATTACTTTTCTCGAAGCGCCGCGCGATGAGAAGGAGATGCGTGCCTACTGCGAGCGGGTACCGGGCCCGAAGATGGCTAATATGGTCGAGCAAGGGGATACGCCATTTCTGTCAGCGGCGCGGCTCGAGGAGATCGGATACAAGATCGCCATTTATCCGATTACGTTGATGCTAGCGGAAATCCGCGCTGTGGAGCATGCGCTTACCGCAATCAAGCGCGATACACCGCCGCAGGATCTCGCTGAGTTTGCCCATTTGCGCGATATCGTTGGTTTTCCGGACTATTACAAGGCGGAAAAGAAGTACGCAGTCGATTGACGCATGTGCAGGCGACGAGGCGGCATGTTGCCCAAAGGCTCCTGCCTATCTATGATGCCGACAAAGCAGCCCTGCTGATGGAGCACTCGCATCCGGAGGAAAGGCCATGACCGCAATCACCCGTCGACTCGCTGAGTTCGCGTCTCGCATCCCGTACGAGAAGCTCCCATTCGAGGTCAAAGAACGGACCAAGTGGCTGGTTACCGATGTCGTGGGCATAGCGTTACGTGCACGCCATGGCGCGGAATCGACTCCGAGCCTGCTGGCGGCCGCTGCCTATCTCGGACTGGCCCAGGGGAGGGCCAGCGTCATCGGCGATCACGCGACCTACAGTCCGCCCGGAGCCGCGCTTATCAACGGCACACTCGCGCACTCGCTCGATTTCGATGACACGCATGCCCCCGGCTCGATTCATTCGAGCGCGCCGATCGTTCCAGCGGCACTGGCGGCGGCAGAGATGGTGGGCGCCGGCGGGCGCGATGTTATTGCCGCGATTGTCGCTGGCTACGAGATCCAGATCCGCTTGAGCCTGGCGCTAGTACCGAAGGACCATTACGACCGGGGTTTCCATCCGACCGCGACCTGCGGCGTATTCGGCGCGGCCGCGGCGGCCGGGCGCGTGTTCGGCATGTCGGCCGATGAAATCGTCAGTGCCTTCGGTATTGCGCTCAGCCAGGCCGCAGGCTCCATGCAGTATCTCGTTGACGGTGCCTACACCAAGCGCTTCCAGGTCGGATATGCCGCCATGAGTGGCCTCATCGCTGCGACGCTGGCGCGCGAGGGTTTCCATGGTCCGGTCGAGGCGATCGAAGGCAAAGCGGGATTTCTGCACGCGTACTCACCCAATGCGGATCACGAAAAGGCGGTAGCGGCGCTGGGCGAGCGTTACGAAACCATGGGTATAGCGGTCAAGCCCTATCCCGCCTGCCGCTATACGCACGCTGCTATCGATGCCTTGGTCGAGCTGCGCTCGGCGCACGATCTCAAGGTGAAGGAGATCGAATCCGTCGAGGTGGGCCTGCCGCGCACGGGCTGGAAGCTTGTCGGGGATCCATTGGCGGACAAGCAGTGCCCCGAGAGTGTAGTCGATGGCCAGTTTTCCATGCCATTCGTAGGGGCTGTAGCGTTGCGCGAGGGCACCCTGGGTTGGGACCATTACGCGCGTCATCTGAAAGACAGTGAAACGCTCAAGCTGTGTCAACGCATTAATGTTGTGGTCGATCCACAGGCGGAAGCCGAGTTTCCGGCGCACATGAGCGGCGTGGCGCGCGTGCGTACGCGCCGCGATGTATTCGAGAAGTTTGTCGCTGTCGCCAAGGGTGAGCCGGAAAATTTCGTCAGCCTCGATGAGTTGCGTGCCAAGTTCGATGGATTGGTGGAACCCTATCTGTCGAAAACGCGGTGCGACGCTGCCGCGACCGCGTTGCTCACGCTCGAGCAAGCAGACGACATCGGTGCCGTGTTGCGCCTGACTCGCCCAGATCGAACTGCCGCACCCAAGGCAGCAGCAGGCGACGACTGAGGGGGCGGCGATCATGGTGGTGGAACGCAAAGAGATCGGCCCGAATCGCTATCGTGAGTCTTTCGGTCGCTACTTCGAGGACTTCAAGATTGGCGATGTCTATGAGCACCGGCCGGGCAGAACCATAAGCGAGGCGGACAATACGTGGTTCACGTTGTTGACCATGAACAAGCATCCATTGCATTTCGATGCGGCTTATACGGCCAAGACCGAGTTCGGCAAACCACTGGTCAATAGCTGTCTGACGCTAGCGATCGTGGCCGGCATGAGCGTCAGTGATCTGAGCCAGAAGGCCATCGCTAATTTGGGTTGGGACAAGATCCGTCTGACCGCACCGGTGTTTGCCGGTGACACCCTTTATGCCGAGTCGGAGGTGTTGGATAAGCGCGAATCCAAATCGCGCCCCAACCAGGGCATCGTCACTGTCAGGACGACGGGCAAGAAAGCCGATGGCACGGTATTTATGACGTATGAACGCGCCTTCTTGGTGCCCACACGTGGCCACGC
>QKEI01000030.1 GCA_003251795.1 Candidatus Muproteobacteria bacterium | reverse complement strand
GCGGCAGAGTAGCTTGGGCTCAGGAGTCATCGTCGATCCCGCGGGTTACATCATTACCAACAATCACGTGATCGCCAATGCCGATGAAATTAAGATCGTCATGAGCGACAAGCGCGAATTCTCTGGCAAGGTTGTCGGTACTGATCCGAAGACCGATCTTGCCGTGCTTAAGGTCGAGAACGGAAACAAGAACTTGCCCACTATCAAATGGGGCGATTCCGATAAGCTCGAGGTCGGAGAGTACGTGCTTGCAATTGGCAACCCCTTTGGCCTCAATCAGACCGTCACCATGGGCATCGTCAGTGCGGTCGGGCGTGCCAACGTTGGCATCGCCGACTACGAAGACTTTATCCAGACCGACGCCGCGATCAATCCCGGTAACTCGGGGGGCGCGATGGTGAATGCGCGTGGCGAATTAGTCGGCATCAACACCGCAATCTTCAGCCGCAGCGGCGGCTATATGGGCATCGGGTTCGCCGTTCCCAGCAATATGGTGCGCAACGTCATGGACAGCTTGATCAAGAGCGGAAAAGTGGTGCGCGGATGGCTGGGCGTATCGATACAAGGTGTGACGCCGGATTTGGCGAAGAACTTTGGCTTGCCGGATGCCAAGGGCGCGCTCGTGAGCGAGGTGTTGCCTGGTAGCCCCGCGGCTAAGGCGGGAATCAAGTCGGGAGACGTGATTGTCGATTTCGATGGCAAGGAAGTGGAAGACCAAACGGCGCTACGTAATATCGTTGCCCAGACCCCTGTGGGTAAGGACGTTAAAGTCAAAGTTGTGCGCGACAAGAAAACGAAGACGGTAAGAGTCAATATCGGTGAACAACCCAAGGATGTCGCTAGCGTCGGCGAAGAAAGCGGCGGTACACAAGGCGCAACCGAAAACAAGGCGCTTGCAGGGCTCGAGGTCCGCAACCTGACGCCTGACGTGGCAGAGCGTCTCGGTCTGCCGGCGGATTCAAAAGGTGTGGTCATTACCGATATCGACCCGGCTAGTAAGGCAGCTGCTGCAGGCCTGCGGATCGGTGACATGATTACTGAGATCAACCGAGAGCCGGTCAAGAACGTCGAAGACTTCAATCGTATCGTCGGCAAGCTAGGCAAGGATGAGCATCCGCTGCTTTTGGTGAAGCGCCGAGAAGGCAAGTTCTTTGTGGTAATAAAGTCGTAAGAGTTCCATCCTAAGCTGCACCCCTGTCGCCCCTACGGCCGCTAGCGGCCTGACCCTACGTTTAAGCGCTTGATTGGCGGTCCCCTAGACCCCATTTCACTCATAAGCACGCATTCGCGTTAGCAGGGGACCGAATGAAATTCAAGGACTACTATGCCGTGTTGGGGGTTTCGCGCGATGCCTCACAAGAGGACATCAAGCGGGCCTATCGCCGACTCGCGCGCAAATATCATCCGGACGTTAGCAAGGTGGGTGATGCCGAGGAACGTTTCAAAGAGGTTCAAGAGGCCTATGCAGTGCTCAAGGACACGGAGAAACGTGCGGCCTACGATCAGCTCGGCAGTAACTGGCACGCTGGCCAGGAATTTTCGCCGCCACCGGGTTGGGACTTCGGCTTCGAGTTTCAGCGGGCAGGATCCGGCGGCGTTGATGCCTCGGCTTTTAGTGACTTCTTCGAGGCGCTCTTCGGTCACGGGCTAGACGAGGCTAGTCGAGACCGTGTCGCTCTGCGCATGCGTGGCCAAGATCTTCAGGTCCGAGTTCCCATCAGCCTGGAAGAGGCTTACCGTGGCACCACGCGTCCGATTCACCTGCGGGTACCAGATGTAGATACTCAGGGTAATGCTGTAACACGCAACCGCGAACTGCAGGTAAAGATTCCGGCGGGCACGGTTGAGGGTCAGCATATCCGACTTGCGCAACAGGGAGCGCCGGGGTTTGGCGGTGCGTCACCCGGTGACCTTTACTTGTTGATCGAATTTGAACAACACCCGCTGTTTCGTGCTGCCGGTCGCGACGTTTATCTAACCCTGCCCGTCACTCCATGGGAGGCAGCGCTCGGCGCCACAGTACATGTGCCGACTCTGGGCGGGCGCGTGCAGTTGAAGGTGCCGCCAGGATCACAGTCCGGCCAGAAACTGCGGCTCAGAGGACGTGGGCTGCCGGGTGCGTCGGCTGGTGATCAGTACGTGGAGCTGAAGATCGTTACGCCGGTGGCACGTGACGCCGCTGCACGCTCGTTTTACGAGCGCATGGCGCGTGAGCTGCCGTTTGATCCACGCGCAGATCTGGCGGCTTAAAGCCGTGAACTATTCCTTATCAGCTCGGGGCCGTTGCCGCCCGTCGTCGCAGCGAGCTGCACCAGCTCTCGATCGCCTGACGCACCTCTAGCGGTCGTTCTGTCAGGGGCCAATGGTAGGCATCGATCGCCGCGGTGTCGGCGTTTTGAAACTGCGTGATCATCTTACGAGTAACCGCGGGGTCCATGTAGGTGACACCTGTAGAAAGCACGACAAGCACAGGCGCGGTGATCGCCGGCAACGGCGGCAATGGACGCACCATCTCGATGACCTCTTCCAGGTAATTCGCGGTAGGAAACTGTTTCAGGTCTGGCCACGGCGAGCTATACGCGCGTATTAATTCTTTTGACTTGCCCGCCGCCAGCAACGTCTTGCGCACTTGCTCATCAAGCTCCCATAGATCCCGCTTGGGAATATTGCGACGGCGTATACCAAGATAGTTTAGGAATCTCACGGACAGGACCAGTGCACGAATCAGATATCTGATACGTCTTCCCCACAACGCTACCCCCATAGACGTCTTGCCCAGCACGGGATCTATTAGCACCAGACCACTCACACGCTGTGGATAGAGGTAAGCAAAGCGGATAGCGACTTGCGCGCCGAGGCTATGACCGATCAACAGCGCCTGTCGGTACCCTTCTGCATCGAGCAACTCTAGTAGGTCGCGTGACCAGATCTCGGCATTCAGCGGTCCCCTGTAAAGCGACTCGCCATGACCGCGCAGATCCAGGCGCACGATGTCCCAGTCATTCTTGAGCGTTGTGTTATGTAGAAACTCTGACCAGCGCGTCATGTTGCTTGCCATGCCATGGAGCAAGACAATCAAAGGACGCGACTGCTTCCCCTCTCGCCACAGACGATAGGAGATTGTAACCCCATCTTCGGTAGTCAAACTTCGGGCTTGCTCCATTTGTTTGGTTTGCAGTGAAGTAGCCGGCGCAGCAAATCTGCCATGACGCGGGGTCTGGCTCAAGCACGGTTGCTGCGGGTTTTGAAATTATGCGTTTGGACGCAATGATTCATAGACCGCCTGCGTTTCCGGAGAGGGCTCTACCTGGAGTATGGTAGTCAATGCCTTGCGACAGCGATGGTAGGTTTCGATGGCCTCGGCACGACAACCAAGTTTCTGGTAACAGACCATCAAATGTCGGTAGAAACCCTCAGCGAGGACATCCGCTTCCAGCGCCTTTTGATAGTATTCGATTGCCCTTGTGCACTGGTCAGTTTCCTCCCAGTACCGAGCGATACCGGCAAGGCTTCGCAAGAATCGATTACGTAATTGTTCACGCGCACTGAGGTACCATGCGCGATCGGGTTCCCCTCCCATGAACGGACCCTGGTACAGGGTTAACGAGGCGCCTGCTAGCTCGTCGAGCTGCTTGGCGTCAATGCGATCCCGTGGTTGCGCGAGCAGATGATCGATCCGTGTCAAAGTGTCCTCTAGGGCCCATGTATCGAGCCAGCAGTAACGCCCATCGACACTGAGTCTTCCTTCCTTTACCACAAGCGCTTTATCCTCGCCGAGTAACTTGCGCAATCGATGGAGGGTGGTTGTAAATGATCGATGCGCTGAGTCACCGTCGATCCGTGGCCACAACGCTTCGGTCAGGCGGTCTTCGCTGACCTCGCGACCGCCGAAGGCAATAAGAGCACGCAGCAGATCCATCGGTTTGCGCTGTGCTTTGCCGGAATAACCAACGGCTTCACCCTCGCGCTGCAATTTGAACTGTCCGAATGTGCAAATGCTGAACCGCCAGGGCCAGTTTCTCACGTTGGCGCCGGGGGTTTCCAAAATTAATCCCCGCTGTTTGATCAATTGCCTGACGTACGGTACTTCGATGTCCGCATCGAGCGCGTGGGCACAAAGTCGCGCCATCACCTTCGGTTGCCACCAGACGAAGTGCATGAAACCGTGCTCCCGCCCTAACGCTAGCGAGTAGCGCAGCGCATTAAGGCCGGAGCGCTTGCGCGTGTGCGCCAGCGCCAGCTGCGCATACCCCAACAGACACATGAATTCCAGTAAGTGGTTGCGAATTCTCCTGGCGATTCGATGCACCTCACGCAGATGGCGCACGATCTTGCGTTCGTCTCCGTAGTGAAACAACACTTGCGTTAACGCCAATCGACAAAGCACTTCAAAGTGCGGGCAGCCCACGTCAATTGCGAGCTTGAGCGCGCGTTTTTGTTCCTGGAAAGCATGCAGCGTATCGTTACGCAACATAGCATCCCAGGCCGCATAATAATGGTAGATGCACATGTCAAGACGGCTACCTTCTGGGTGGGTCTGCGCTTCGGTCAGTAGCCGCTTGGCGGTTTCCAAATCGCCAGCACCGAGCGCGCCACCGATTCCGTTAACCAGTATTTGATAGCTCCATAATTGCACGCCGGTTTCGCGCGCAACTCTAAGACCATCCTCGACGGCCGCAATGCAATGTTCGCCATCGGCGATCAGCATGTAATACATGGATTCGATGTTTTTCAACCCGGTCAATACCAGTGGTGACGCTGCTGGTGAGGCGGAGATGTCGCGCATCGCGTTAACAATTGCCAGCGCGTCGGAAAATCTCCCTGTCCACATAGCATGGAGCGCCACTATCAGGCCCAACACGATCCGCTGGTTGGGGTCGGGGAGCGTGGGCAGGATGCTTGTTGCGCGCTCTAGCCAGTTAGCGACATCGGCATGATACGGTTGTCGCAGCAGCAGCGTCAGGCACATGGCGGAGGTAACCCGGGCTTCTACCTGCAGCGACGGAAAATCGGGTCTTTGTTTCAAATACGAGTCGAGTTCTACGATCCATCTATCCAAGCGCGTCAGATCGTCCATCTCGTAGAGAATGGCGTCCATCACACCGGCGCAAGCCAACAGCAGACCTTCCATATCCTGCTCCGGTTGCGACTTGAAAATTTGGAACGCCTGCTCGTAAAGACGCCGGCTTTCACGCGGGGCAATCGCTAGGCGGCATGTCGCAAGCCAGTAAAGCGCCCACGGGTTGCGCTGCAAAACTTCCGCGGGCAGCTCTTCGAGCCATTGCGAGAGCGTTTGTGCTCTACCTTGATCCAACATTGAGGCGGCGTGCTGGAGAATAACGTCAACCATTTGTTTCCAATCAGGGATCTCGGTCAGCAGCTCAACGGCATGCTCCAGTTGCCCCGTTGTTTCCAGCAGCTGCGCGGCTCGGCGTTGCAAGGTTCTGCGTTGCGCCTCTTTAAAATCGAGGCGAGCACGTGCCAATAGGAACTCCCGAAATAACGGATGATAGGCGTACACAGGTTCAGGTTGCGCCTGCTTCAGATTTACGAAGTAGTTGTTGCGGTGACCCTCGGCGAGCAGCCTGGCGGCGTCAGGATTGTCGGTAAGCTCGGCAGCTATATTGGCGGTCATCTGAGGAAAAATCGCCGTCTTGAGGGCGAAATCTCGAGTTGTGTCATCCAATTTTTGGAACAGTTCGCCCGCAAGAAAATCGAAGACGACCTGCGGTGTGGAATCCTTCGGAATCGCCGCAGGCAAGCGATCTCGCTCGGCCTGTTGGATCATGAGCATGAGCCCGGCCGCCCATCCCTGGGTACGCTCGTAAAGTTGCAATACCATTGGGCGTGCCAGCTTCAGGCCTCGCAATTTCAGGAGAGCCTTGGTTTCATTCAAGGTGAGCTGGAGCTCGTTCCAGCCGATAACTTCTAACGCGCCGCTCGCACGCAAGCGCGCCAGCGAAGGGGCAGGCTCGCGCCGACTGATCAGAATAACGCAAGCCTTCGGCGGCACTTCTGACAACATGTCGGGCATGATCTGGTGGAAGTTCGACTGCAATGGAACTTCGTCATAGTTATCGAGGATCAGCACGAACGGGGTTGTTAGGTGTTGAAAGAGATCGCGGGAGTAGCGCCGCGCAAACGTGGAAACGTCTGTCTGGTATTCCGGTGCCAACAGGGGAAGCATTCCCTTCTTTTTACTCTCGCGCTCTTCAGTCGCCAGGCTCATGTAATAGAAAAACGTCGCCACATCGGCGTCACCTGAATCGAGCTGGTACCAGATGTGGTTGAGCTTGCGACTGTCGAGATAGCTGCTGACCAGTGTTGTCTTGCCTGATCCTGGCGGGCCAGTGATCCAAATGACGGAAGACTTACGCCCCCTGTCGAGCAGTGCGAACAACCTGCTACGCGGCACGATGGCAGACAGACTGGGGCGCGTCGTCTTGGCAAGCGACGCGGATCGGAATCTTGCTTTAAGGGCAGGGCGCTGCACCGTAGTCGCCTACACCGGGTGGCGTAAGTCACCACCAGCGCGCCGGGCAACTGCCTGGTACACCTCGACCGGCCATAACATGGCCATGTTGTACTACCCCCTGTGCTAAAGCTACCGCAGTCGCTTAGCGAGATGCAACGGTGCTCGGATAAAGTATCGGTTGCGCGCGGGCAAAGCGAGGTCCCTCGTTACTCGAATGGACCGGGTTTCTTTTTCTTTTTTCGTTCTATTTGGTGCTCAATGGGCGGAACCGAGCGGATATACGTTACAATCGCCTGGATGTCGGAGTTGTCGAGGTAATGCAACCCGTCGTCGATCACTTCGGCCATAAGGCCGCCAGCGAAATCTCCGTCCGGTGTTGCCCCGGAGTGCAGATATTCGGCGATTTCATTTGAGCGCCAACGCCCGATCCCGGTCTTAGGGTCGGGCGTGATATTCGGCACCAGAGCGCCGTCAGGTCCATTTGTCGTGCCCGCGTAGTGCAAGTCGGCTCTCGGTGCCCCGAGAAAATTCCGCGGCGTGTGGCACTCGCCGCAATGCGCCATGGCTGTCACCAGATAAGCGCCGCGATTCCAGGCCTCCGGTTTGCTCCGGTCCGTCCGATACTCGCCAGCGTTGAAGTAAAAGAGCTTCCAGAACCATAGCGAAGTGCGGGAGCGTACGTACCACGCGAGCTCGTGCGGTTTGTTTTCACGCGCCACGGGTTTAACGCTGAACAGGTAGGCCTTTAACGCTAACAGGTCGGCGCGCTTCATGCGTGTGTAACTCGTGTAGGGAAATGTCGGATAGAAGTTTTCACCGTGTGGACCGACCCCCTCGGTGAGAGCGCGTTCAAAGTCGGTGTCGCTCCAGCGACCGATACCAAACTGCGGGTGCGGTGTGATATTAGGCGTGTAAAACGTACCAAAGCGGGTTTCGAGCGCGCGCCCACCCGCTAGAAAGGGGCCGTGGTTATCGTGATCCGTGTGACAGCTGACACAGCCGGCGGCATGCAACACATACTCGCCCCGGCGCAGTTGCTCATCCGATGCAGCTTGAACCCCTGCCACCCAGAGCAACAAGCCCGCGCAGGCCAACCGCTTGTGTGCGCGGGCCCTCGCCACGTCACCCCGCAAGAGAACGCCTCGTTACTCCTTCTTTTCCCGAAAATGCTTGTGGCACCCTTTACAAGTTTCTGCAAGATCACCGAAGGCGTTGCGAATGGTGGCCTTATCGCCGCTTTTCACCGTCGCGAGAAACGCGACGCCAGCTTTCTCGGCGTCATCGGCCGCCTTCTCAAACTCGCTGCGCTTACTCCAAATTTCGGCTTTTGCGCGCGTTTCGCCAAAGTCGGAATCAGCGGGGAACAGTTTCACCAGGTTCTCGGTGGAACTCTTCAACGCTGCCGCGTGGTACGACAGATCGCTGTCGTAGGGGACCTTGCCTTTTATGATTTCGGCAGCGGCTGTTGCGTGGGCGCCTTGGGATTTCATAATCGCCTGGCGATACTTTATGATGTCTAGTGAGTCGGCGGCGTGTGATTGAAAGGACCACACGACCGTAACAATAAGCGGCAGGCTGGAGATCAGTCTGTTAACTATCCGATAAGTCACT
>QKEI01000242.1 GCA_003251795.1 Candidatus Muproteobacteria bacterium | reverse complement strand
GCGCACGCCACCGACGATGTCGACCCAGTCCTCGGAGTCCGAGCTGCGGGCCCCGCCATTGATTTTCACAGTGTTGTCCATCGATACAAAGCGAAGGCCGGCGAGCAATTCCCACGATTTACTGAAACGGTATCCGACCAGCAAGTCGGTGAGCAGATATTCGACGTTGACATCCGCCCCTGAGGAGCCGACGCTGGCACTACTATCTTCGGCGTTGACATAGGTCGGCTCGGCGATCAACGCCAACTTGTTCTTCTTCGCCTCGAAGTGGACTTGCGCAGCAAAGTTGTCGGCCGGATTGAGCTCGTCAAACCAATCGTAATTGACCTTCGAGCTAGTGCCCTGCACCTGCACGGTGCCGTCTATGCCCTGACCCCAATAATACGGTGTCAACGCAAACTGCCAGCTGTCGGTGGTGGGGGTGTAACCTTGGGCAAACGCCGGGGGTGCAGTAAAAATCAACAGCCACGCGGCAACGACAATCGCCTTGGTTCGTGTCATCGTTTCTTTCTCCTTGTTCGATACCGAGTTTAGGCTTGACGCCCTTGCTCCCCCATCCCGGTTCAGACAACGAGCTGTTATTTGGCCGACACTCTAACACAGCTATCACGTCTGGTGTACGTCGGCGACACACGGAACGAACAATACTTGTGCTGCTGTCCGCACTCACCGAGAATGACCATCATACGATCGCGTGAGATAAAACAGTGTGAATTGAGACTGGGTGCACTATGTGCCTGATTCACATGTTCGCCGGCGCCTTCAAGCACGAGCCGGAGGCGCTGAACACTAAGCTCAGCCATGGCGCACGGCGCTTGCTCGAGCAGGCGTTTGCTGATGTCGATCCGGGTCGCCTACGCGATTATCACGTGCACATGGTGGGACTCGGCACCGACGGCAGCGGCATGGCGGTAAACCCGAAGATGCTGAGCTGGTGGCATCCACTGTTCCGTATTCGCGCCGCCGTATACAAGAGCGGCGCGCACGTCACCGACTACGCCCATGCTGACCGACAGTACATCGAGCGCTTGGTGCGTCTGATCGGTAGCGTCGAGGGGCACGGCAAGGCGCATATCCTCGCTTTCGATCATTACTACAATGAAGACGGCACTATCAATCACGCCAAGACCAACTTCTACACGCCGAACGAGTGTGTTTATCGGCTCGCCGAACAATATCCCGACGTGTTCGCGCCGACGATCTCAGTGCACCCGTATCGGCCAGATGCCCTGCAGGAGCTAGAGAAATGGGCCAAGCGCGGTGCGCGCTTCGTCAAATGGCTGCCGAACGCGCAAGGCATGAACGCGGCGGATGAGCGCTGTGATGACTATTACCGCCTCATGAAGCAGTACGGTATGACACTGCTCACGCATGCAGGTGAGGAGCAGGCGGTCGCTACGGCCGAGGATCAGGTTTTCGGCAACCCGTTGTTGTTTCGCCGGCCGCTGGAGATGGGCGTCAAGGTGATCATGGCGCACTGCGCGAGTCTCGGCGAGAACGAGGACCTGGACAATCCCGGCCATAAGGTCAAGAGCTTCGAGCTCTTTATGCGCTTGATGGATGACTCTCGGTATGCAGACCTGCTCTACGGTGACCTTTCGGCGATGACGCAATTCAATCGCTTACCTGGTCCGATGGTCGAGATTCTCAGGCGCGAAGATCTGCACGACCGGTTGATCGACGGCAGTGACTACCCGTTGCCCGCGATCAACATCGTCATCCAGACCCGTGCGCTGGTAAAACACGGACTGATTACGCGGGAACAGCGCACATTCCTGAACGAGATCTACCATTGCAATCCCCTGCTGTTCGACTACGTGGTCAAGCGCACCCTCCGCCTGCCGGGCAACGGTGCCCGGTTATCGGCCAAGATCTTCCAGCCCAACAGGGAGCTAGAAAGATAGCCTTTTTAAGCCCTAGGCGCCTGGATTTGCTTGGGTTATACCGCTGGGAGATGACGCTATGAAAACGACAACAGCGCGCTGGGCTGGCTTGTTCGGCCTTATCGCGGCGCTCTCTTTACCTGCCCTTACCTACGCCCAAGACAAGGAAACAATACCGGATAGGTTTCAGATCGACTTCGGCGGATTCTTCGTCACCCGGGCCGATACCAGTGTCTCGTTGGCCAAGAAAGCCGGGCTCTTCTCCGTTGGCACCCAAATTGATTTCCACCAGGATCTCGATCTACCGGACAGCGATACCGTGCCGCGCATCGATGGTTATTACCGCTTTGGCAAGCGAAGCCGGGTCGATTTCACCTATTTCAAGATCGACCGCAGCGGCACCGCCACGACCCAGCAAGACATCAACTGGGGCGATATTACGATCCCCGCGGGCACGCCGCTGGTGTCAAGCTTTCTCGATGAAGAAGTCTTGAAGGCCACGTACGGCTTTTCCTTCTACAACCAGCCCAAGGCCGAGCTGGGCGTGGACGTCGGCCTGTTTATTGCCGACATCAGTGTCGGCATCAGTTGCCCCGGTGGTGGGCCCGGCCAGTGTGCCACCCCCCAACGTTCAACGGCGGAAGTCACGGCGCCCCTGCCGGTGGTCGGGGCGTACTTTCGCTACAACATCTCGCATCGTTGG
>QKEI01000295.1 GCA_003251795.1 Candidatus Muproteobacteria bacterium | reverse complement strand
AAAACGGTGCTGGTGAAAGTCGGGGATCGCGTGGCACGCGGCACCCCGATTGCCACCGTGGGCACCTCGGGGCGCTCCACCGGCCCGCATCTGCACTTTGAGGTGCTGCGCCGAGGGATGGCGGTGAATCCGAGGCCGTATCTGCAAACCTCTGACAAAGGGTAGCGAGCTTTTAGTCCCTTTATTTTTACTCCATAATTCCCCATTTTCCTGAATATTTGAACATCCGGGTCGGCTCGGCTAGACCTGCATAGATGATTGTAAATCTCGCGAAGAAAGTCTTCGGCACGCGCAATGAACGCCTGATCCGCGGCATGATGCGCGACGTTGCCCGCATCAATGAGCTGGAGCCGGCTGTTAGCAAGCTGACGGATGCTGAGCTTCGCGCGAAGACCGGTGAGTTCAAGGCGCGCCTCGGCGAAGGCCAGGATCTCGAGGCACTGTTACACGAGGCGTTTGCTGTTGTGCGTGAGGCTGCCAAGCGTACCCTCGATATGCGTCATTTCGACGTGCAGCTCGTAGGCGGCATGGTGTTGCACGAAGGCAAGATTGCCGAGATGCGTACGGGTGAAGGAAAGACGCTGGTAGCGACCTTGACTGCTTATCTCAACGCCCTGCCCGGTAATGGTGTGCATATCGTCACTGTGAATGATTACCTGGCACGCCGCGATGCCGAGTGGATGGGCAAGATCTACAACTTCCTCGGAATGTCGGTGGGCGTGGTGGTCTCACATCAGCCACCCGAGGAAAAGCGTCAGGCCTATGCGGCCGACATCACCTACGGCACCAACAACGAGTTCGGTTTCGATTATCTCCGCGACAATATGGCGTTTCGCGCCGATGAGCGATTTCAAAGGGCGCTGACGCTGGCCATTGTCGATGAGGTGGACTCGATCCTGATCGACGAGGCGCGTACGCCACTCATCATCTCTGGTCCGGCGGAGGAGAGCACCGATCTCTATCGTAAGATCAATGCCATCATTCCCAAGCTGCAGAAGCAGGAGACGGAGGATGGGCCTGGTGATTACACGATCGACGAGAAGACCAAGCAAGCGTTTCTAACGGAAAGCGGCCACGAGCACGTGGAGAAACTGATGACGCAAACGGGTTTGCTCGAAGCCGGTAGCAACCTCTACGACGTCACCAACATCATGCTGTTGCACCATCTGAATGCTGGTTTGCGGGCACATTCGCTCTATCACCGTGAGGTTGACTATATCGTTAAGGATAACGAGGTCGTAATCATCGATGAGTTCACCGGCCGCATGATGCAGGGTCGGCGCTGGTCCGAGGGCTTGCACCAGGCCATCGAGGCGAAGGAAGGGGTGCCAATTCAGAATGAAAATCAAACACTTGCCTCGATAACGTTCCAGAACTACTTCCGTCTTTACCAGAAGCTGGCCGGCATGACGGGCACTGCCGATACCGAGGCCTACGAGTTTCAACAGATCTATGGCCTCGAGGTCGTCGTTATTCCGACGCACAAGACTATGATTCGTGAGGATCTCGGTGACCTGGTATACCGCACGGCAGCCGAGAAGCGCCAGGCCATTCTTGAGGACATAAAGTATTGCCACGAGCGTGGTCAACCCGTGTTGGTTGGTACGACCTCGATCGAGAGCTCTGAGCAGCTCTCCGGCATGCTGCAGCGCGCAGAGATCGCGCACCAGGTATTGAATGCCAAGCAGCACGAGCGCGAAGCGCAGATCGTCGCTGATGCGGGGCGGCCCGGCACCGTAACCATTGCCACCAATATGGCCGGACGCGGCACTGATATCGTGCTCGGCGGCAATCTGGAGAAAGAGTTAGAGGCTGTCGGCGATGACCAAGAAAAAAGACTTGAGACTCGCCAAGACTGGCATCAACGACACGATCACGTGGTATCTGCTGGCGGTTTGCATGTGATCGGCACGGAACGCCACGAGTCGCGCCGTGTCGACAATCAGCTGCGCGGGCGTTCCGGGCGCCAGGGTGACCCCGGCTCGTCGCGTTTCTATCTTTCGCTGGAAGACAATCTCATGCGTATCTTCGGGTCCGATAGGGTCTCCGGCTTGATGCAGAAGCTAGGCATGGGCGAGGGCGAGGCGATCGAGCACCGTTGGGTGACGCGGGCGATAGAGAATGCACAGCGCAAGGTCGAGGCGCGCAACTTCGATATTCGCAAGCAATTACTTGAATACGACGATGTTGCCAATGAACAGCGCAAGTTCATCTATGCGCAGCGCAATAATCTGATGGAGTTCGATGATATCTCCGAGAACATCGCTACGGTCCGTCGGGAAGTTGTCAATGAAATCATCGATCAGAGCATTCCGCCCGGCAGCCTGGAAGAGCAATGGAATGTGCCGGCGTTGGAGGAAAGTCTGGATCACGAGTTCGGCGTGCAGTTGCCGATAGCCCGCTGGCTACAGCAAGACGCTGGGCTAGAGGAAGAGAAACTGCGCGAGAAGATTGTCGGTGAGCTAGAGCAGCGCTATACGGAGAAGAGTACGGCTTATGGTCCCGAGGTGATGCGCTATTTGGAGAAGGCGGTCATGTTGGAAGTGCTCGATCGTTATTGGAAAGACCATTTGGCTGCCATGGACCATCTGCGCCAGGGCATTCATCTGCGCGGTTATGCGCAAAAGAACCCAAAGGAAGAATACAAACGCGAGGCCTTCCAGCTGTTTTCCGATATGTTGGACGCTATCAAGCACGAGGTCATTCGTTTGCTCACGCGCATCAGAATCCAGACAGTCGAAGATGTCGATGCGTTAGAAGCACAGAACCGACGTCAACAGCCTATGAACTATCTGCATCCGTCGGTCCAGGGTGGAGAGGCGAACGAGCAGGAAAATGAGGTTGCCACCGCGCAGCAACCAGTAGTGCGGAAGCATCGCAAGATCGGCCGCAACGAGCCTTGCCCATGTGGCTCTGGCAAGAAATATAAGCACTGTCATGGGCGCCTGGCGTAGGCCATGGCGGTTGGTCTGTTAGCGCCGTCCACACTGCGCCCGGTAAAGGGCGTACGGGTAGGTACGTGCGCAGCCGACCTGCGCTACCCGGATCGTCCCGATCTGGTTGTATTCGAGCTCGCACCAGGCAGCGAGACGGCGGCGGTATTCACACGTAACCGCTTTTGCGCTGCGCCGGTCACGGTGGCCCGTGATCACCTGGCAAGAACGCAACCGCGCGCGCTGCTCATCAACACCGGTTATGCCAACGCCGGTACGGGCAAGCCCGGCATCGACGACGCACGCGCCTGTTGCCAACATGTGGCGAGAGCGCTCGGCTGTGTGCCGGAGCAAGTGCTGCCGTTCTCAACCGGCGTAATTGGCGAGCGCTTGCCAGTCGAGCGTCTGGTGAAAGCACTACCTGCGTGTCTTGCGCGACTCGACGAGGCCGGTTGGTTGGATGCTGCGCACGGTATCATGACCACGGATACGATAGCGAAGGGGGCGTGGCGCGAGATCAATATCCGTTCACGAGTGGTGACGGTTACTGGCATCGCCAAGGGAGCAGGCATGATACGCCCGGACATGGCCACATTGCTGGCTTTCGTGGCAACAGATGCAGCCGTCAGCTCCGAAGCGTTGCGCACCTGTCTCACGCGGGCAGTAGAAGGCTCTTTCAACCGCATCACTGTTGATGGCGATACCTCGACGAACGACGCGGTACTGTTACTCGCCACCGGCAAATCCGCGAGCGCACCTATCTCCGACGAGAATGACGAGGGTTATAAACAGCTCGCCAATGCAGTCAACGGCGTGTGTCTGGAGCTGGCCCACGCCATCGTGCGTGACGCCGAGGGTGCGACCAAGTTCATTACCGTAGAGGTTATTGAGGGGGCGAGCGAAAGCGATTGCTTGGAGGTAGCATACACTATCGCCCATTCACCGCTGGTGAAGACAGCGTTTTTCGCCAGTGATCCGAATTGGGGGCGTATTCTCGCCGCCGTCGGTCGGGCACCCATCCCCACACTCGATGTGACAGACGTATCGATCTTTCTGAATGAGGTGCGCGTGGTTAGTGGAGGTACGCTCGATCCAGACTACACGGAAGCGAAAGGGCAGGCGGTAATGTGCAAGCCGGAAATCACTGTGCGTGTAGCGCTTGCTGCGGGGTCAAGCTCAGCACGCATATGGACGTCGGATCTCTCGCATGAATACGTCAAGATCAACGCCGAGTATCGCAGCTGAACCGGCTGTGCATGTCGTCGCTGCGGTGGTCTGCAACGGCGATGCCGTACTCGTGGCGAAACGTCCTCCGACTGTGCACCAGGGGGGTAAGTGGGAGTTCCCGGGGGGCAAGGTGCATGCAGGCGAGTCTGCGCGTGAGGCGTTAGTACGTGAGCTGCGTGAGGAGCTGGATATCGAGGTGCAGGCCGCCTATCCATTAATCGCAGTGCACCACACGTATCCCGAGAAATCGGTGTTTCTGGACGTCTGGCGGGTTACTGCCTACACGGGCGAGCCTCGTGGTCGCGAGGGTCAACGTATCGAATGGGTCGAGGCCGAGCACCTGGCGCAGCTGGACTTTCCGGAAGCGAACAGGCCGATCGTGCAGGCCGCGCGCTTGCCGTCACTCTATTTGATCAGTGATGTGCGCCGATTTGGCGAGAGCTTATTTTTACAACGCCTTCAACAAGCGCTCGCCGCTGGCCTGCGTCTGTTCCAACTGCGCGAGCCGCATTTAGCCGCTGCAGATTATCGGGCATTGGCAAGACAAGTGGCGCAGCGCTGTCACCATTGGAACGCGAAGCTGTTGCTCAACGCCGATCCTGATTGGGTTGAGGAATGCGGTGCCGATGGTGTGCACTTGAATAGCCGGCGGTTACGGGCACTGCGTGCACGTCCACTGGATCGCCGCTATTGGGTGGCTGCTTCCACGCATAACGCCGAGGAGCTCGAGCTCGCGGCCCGTCTCGAGGTTGACGTCGTCGTACTCGGCCCCGTGCTGCCGACGCTAAGCCATCGACGGGCAACGCCGTTGGGTTGGAAGCAATTTGCTAGCCTGTGTGCGGCCACCAATCTGCCTACCTATGCGCTCGGTGGCCAGCGCGTTGAGCACCTGTCGATGGCCCGTGAAGCCGGTGCCCAGGGTTTGGCGATGATCAGCGGTGTCTGGGATGCATCCAACCCAGACGCGGTGATACAGGCGTTACGTTAGGCGCCAAGGCCTTTCGAACCGCGCCTCAGGCTGGTGGGCGGGCGAGGGCCAGGTAACGTTCGTGCAATGTGTCCACGCTGATGCGAAGCTCACCGAGGTCTGTGTTATTAAGAATCACGTCATCTGCATGGCGTAAGCGTTCATTTCGACTGAGCTGGGCGTCGATGATCTTGCGTATCTCATTCTCTGTTAGCTGACTGCGCGCGGCAACGCGTTGCAGCTGTAATGCCTCATCGGTGTCGATCACCAACATGCGGTCCACGAGATCACGCTGGTTTGCCTCGATCAGCAGTGGAATTACGATGATGCAGTACGGAGTTTGTAGCCGCTGGGTTTGCCGTTGGATCTCGCGACGTACAAGCGGATGAAGGATGGCCTCAAGTCGTTTTCGTTGTTCTGGATCAGCAAAGACAATGCGGCGCAAGCGATCCCGATCGAGCCTGCCGCCCGTGCCGATTATGTCGCTGCCGAAAGTTTTGAGGACTTGCTCGTAAGCCGGTTGGCCAGGGGCGACCAACTGGCGCGCAATCTCATCCGCATCGATCACGGGCACGCCGTGACCGGCGAACAAGGCGGCAACGGTAGACTTGCCGCTGCCGATTCCACCTGTAAGACCCACCCGCAGCATAGCGCACGGACCGACGCGCCTTATACCGAGATGCGTGCGAACTTCAGGTAAAAACGCGTGATGTCGTTACCGTAGAGTAGCGCGATCCAGGCAGCGGCGCACAGAAAAGGTCCAAACGGAATCGGCAAATGTCGGTCCCTTCCGAGCACGATAATCGCAGTGATTCCCGTTACCGCGCCCACGAGGGAGGCGAGCAAGATGATGAGCGGCAGATCCTGCCAGCCGAGCCATGCGCCAAAGGCGGCAAACAGCTTGAAGTCACCATAGCCCATGCCTTCTTTGCCCGTGAGTAAGCGGAAGATGTGGAATACGGCCCATAGCGATAGGTAACCGGCGACCGCACCGATTACCGCACTGCGCAGCGGCGTGAACAGCGGGTTTGGATAGAGATTGACCAGGAGTCCGACCCAAATAAGTGGCAACGTCAAGGCATCGGGCAGGATCTGTTTATCGAAATCGATCACCGCCAACGCGATCAAAGTCCAAGTCAGGGCCAGGGCCGCGAAGCCCGCCGCTGAAGGCCCGAAATGCCAGATGACTATAGCAGAAAGTACGCCGGTTAAGAGCTCGACGATGGGATAGCGCCAGGAGATAGACTGCCCGCACGCTGCGCACTTACCGCGCAGCAACAGGAAGCTGACTAGCGGGATGTTCTGCAGTGCAGTGATCGTGTGCCCGCAATGCGGACAGCGGGAACGCGGCGTCACCAGATTGAACGCTTGCTCTGGCGGATCTGTTTCATCGTGTTGGCCGGCGAACTCGCTGTATTGGCGGGCCCACGCGCGCTCCAACATCTGCGGCAGGCGGTGAATGACAACGTTGAGAAAGCTACCGACAACGAGCCCTAGCAGTCCAGCTGCGAACAAGACGAAAGCGGTATTTTGCTCGAGCCAGGGTCTCAGCGAACTCATAGAGGATTTCAGCAGTCCCTGGCAGCCGCTCCGCGCCGTTGCCGGCAGGAACGCTAGACGGTGGCAGCGATCTTGAAGATCGGCAGGTACATGGCAATGACCAGGCCGCCGATAACGATGCCCAGAAAGGCCATGATGATCGGTTCCAGCAGGCTGCTCAGTCCGGCAACCGCATCATCGACCTCTTGTTCGTATATGTCGGCAACCTTACTTAACATGGAGTCGAGCTCACCCGACTCCTCGCCGATGGCGACCATCTGTACGACCATGTTAGGGAACAGTTGTGTCGAGTCCATGGCTGCCTGCAACTGTAGACCGGTAGTTACATCCGCCTTGATCGCCATCGTGCCTTCGTAGTACACGCGGTTGCCAGTAGCACCGGCCACAGAATCGAGCGCCTCGACTAGCGGAACGCCGGCGGCAAACATCGTCGCCAACGTGCGCGCGTAGCGTGCGATGGTCGCTTTCTTAATAATCTCGCCGATAATCGGTGCGCGCAGCAGCAAGCGGTCCATCGTGTGCTGCATCTTAATGGAGCGCTTGTAGGAGTACGAGAAAAACACGACCGCGCCGATGATACTGCCGAAGATTAAGTACCAGTAATCCCTGAAGGTCCCCGAGATGTCCATTACTAGCTTAGTGAATGCCGGCAGGTCGGCACCAAAGCCCTTGAACAGACTTTCGAACTGCGGGATTACAAAGATCATCAGAATCGAGGTAATGATAAAGGCAACCACGATAACCGCTGTCGGGTAAAACAGCGCCGACTTGATCTTGCCCTTGATGGCCTCGATCTTTTCCTTGTAGGTGGCCAGCTTATCGAGAATAGTATCGAGAATACCCGCCTGTTCACCCGCGTTGACGAGATTGCAGTAAAGGGAATCGAAGTACAACGGGTACTTGCCGAGGGCCTCGGTCATGTTGGTGCCGCCCTCAATGTCCTGCCTGATCGCGTTCACGAGCTCGCGCATGCTCGGGTTTTCGTGTCCTTTGCCGACGATGTCGAAGGCCTGCGCTACTGGAATGCCTGCCGCGATCATGGTCGACAGCTGGCGTGTGAACACGGCCACATCCTTGGGTTTGATCTTTTTCTTGAAGGCAAATAGCGAGGTCGAGCGCTTGCTTACCCGTACCGGGTTGATACCTTGGCGACGCAACATCGCGTTGACGAAGGCAACGCTTGCTGCGTCCATTTCGCCTTTCAGGCGTTTTCCCTTGCGATCGACGCCTTCCCACTGGAAGGTATCAAGCTTCGGTTTCTTTACGGCCGCTTGTGCCATGACTACAGATTAGTTACTCGCTCGACCTCTACTTTGTGTAAGCCCGCGGTGCGTAGATCAAATACCCCCTCCTTAGCCGCCTGCTTCTCGATGTCTAGTTGGTTACCGCCGCGCATGATGATATTGCCGGTGTCCTCGGATATCGGCATTACCTGATAGATGCCTACGCGGCCCCTATAGCCTTCACTGCAGGCATCACAACCGACGGGGGCATAAACTTTGAGATCCTCGAGTTCGGCTTTCTTGAACCCCGCCTTGAGCAACGCGACTTCCGGAATCTCAAGTGGCCGCTTGCAACCCTCGCATAAGCGACGCGCTAGGCGTTGGGCAATGATGAGATGCACGGAGGAAGCGATATTGAACGGGGCCACACCCATGTTCACCAGACGCGTCAGCGTGGCCGGGGCATCGTTAGTATGCAGAGTAGACAGCACCAAATGACCCGTCTGTGCCGCCTTGATGGAGATCTCTGCCGTTTCCAGATCACGGATCTCACCGACCATGATGATATCGGGATCTTGCCGCAGGAACGCCCGCAATGCGGAGGCGAAGGTCAAGTTCGCCTTCTCGTTGATATGCACCTGG
>QKEI01000084.1 GCA_003251795.1 Candidatus Muproteobacteria bacterium | reverse complement strand
CGCAAGACAACGGGTATCATCCCGGGGGCGCTCAATGTATCGCTGAAGGACCTGAGTGAAACTCCCGACGATAACCTGCCCGAGGCGCTCGCCTCCCGCTCGCGCCCCATCATCACCGCCTGTCAGGCTGGCCCCATGGGCGCATTGGCGGCGCATGCCTTGCAGCAGCGCGGGTTTGACAACGTCGCCTTCGTCGATGGCGGAACCCAGGGCTGGTTGGACGCCGGCTACGCGACCGTCAGGTAAACAAAAGAAAAATACCCGGGTCAGGGAGCGAAATGTTCCCTGACCCGTTTTCTATGTGACCCCGTCCTTTCCACAGGCCCTCTATGTAACTCCTTATCGATTCCACGTCCTCAAGGGCCCGATAATTTTCACCAGTATGATCATGAATGCGGCGGCCACGCCAAGGGCCTTCACCATCGGCGGTGTGGCGACATTGGGCACGATGGCGAAGAACGAGACGACAATAAGGATCTGTGTGTAAAAAACGGTGCGATGCCTGACCGACTGCTTTCGACAGTAGCGACAGACTGCCGGATAAAGCATAGAGCCCAACAGTTTTTCCCGAAAGGAAATGCCTCGCTTATTGCAGTGAGGACACACGAACATCGTTATACCGTCCCGTGACCCTAGCGAAGAAACCTAAACCACCAAACTAGTTCCCACACTCGAACCAAACCCTTCCAGATTTCGCCTAAGAGATCTATCGCCTTGCTCGATCTGAATAGGCCATAATCTATCGCCTTGCTCGATCTGAATAGGCCATACACGAAGAAAACAATGGCCAACACCACCGACAAATGGAAATAACTCGTGAATGGAATGTCGAGCCCGGGCGTAAACGCCAATACCCACCACACCAGAACTCCCGAAAGGAATCCACAGATCCCGAGTAGGAGGGCAATCGCGAGGTTTTCGAGGATCTTCATTCTGCTATACACGCTGCATGATCTATTACGCCTAATAAATATAGACGCCAGGAACCGTTGCTTTTAGCGACGTATCAAATAGTGCATCACCCAACCGAGCGCCGCGTACAGCAGCAAAAAGCCGCCCATCACTAAGTCGATCAACAGCTGTTGGCGTATCGGCACTAAGTAGTTGTGGCCGAAGGCGAAGACTCCCACGATGAACAGGTACACCATGCCGCAGGTGAGCGCGACCCATACCAACATCACACTCCCGGCAGTCAGCGCTCGCAAGCGGCGCTCACCCACGTACACGACGATGCGCAACATGTAATAGACAGCAAATGCGGCGGCGACCAGCACCCCGATCCCGGCGAGCAGCCAGTACAGTCGCAGCCCATGGTGCTTGACGTCTTTGGCCGACGCGCTGAAGCGCTCCCACGCAGACGGTGGCCGTTTCCGATACTCGGCCAGCGTGCGCTCGGCGCTGCGCTGCACATCCGCATTCTCTGCGTGCGTGTGTTGCTCGATGAGTTGCTCGATCCGCTCATCCTGCAGTGGTGTCGTGCGCAGAAAATCGAGGGTGGCCGTCACCACCGCCGGATCATTGTCCTCGAGGGCTTGCGCGAAGCGCGTTATCAGCTCGTCCCGGCTCAGCCCAAAGCCCCCTAGATTCACCATCGCCGCGATCCTCACCTCGGCCGCCGAGTCCTGGGCGGCCCGGTCCCGGTACGCCAGCAACGCGCTGCTGTCATCGGCGTAAGCCGGATGCTTTCCCAGGTACAACAGTGTGCGCACTGCCGAAGCGCGCACGTCCGGGTCTTTATCGGTAAGGAGTAACAGGACCGTATCCCGAAATAAATCCTGTTGAGCGTAGTCGGTCTTCGCGTTGCCCAGCGCTCTGATTCGAGCGTTTGCCGGTTGGCTCGTGTCGCGCGCCGTTTTCATAAGCTTGTCGAGATAGTCACTTCGCCTTTTCTCGATAACCATGATCTGGGTGCGTGCCTTGTCGCGGGTCCTGGGGTCTGCGCTCTCCGCCGCCTGCGCGAGCGCAGCAGGGATGCTGTCGCTGAGAAAACCTTGGCCACCGAAGGTATTGATGGCGTTGTCGCGAACGCGCTCATCGGGGTGCGAGCGTAACGCGGCAGCGACCGCCTCCGTGACTGCCGCCGGCAGCCTTTGCTGATAGGCAGCCCGGCGCAACACCTCGGACGCCGCCCTCACTTCGTGCGTCGCGACCCGTCGACGGTCGGTGTAGACCTCGAGCAGCGCATCGTAGGCATCGTCGGGCAGGCCTCTCTGCCGCGCAAACTTCTGCAGCGCATACAGAATCTTCTCGCGCAGGACTTGATCTTTAGTTTGCGGCAGCAGACCGGTAAGTCGCACAATGACCTCATCGCGCTTCTGATGCCAGTAGGCGTTGTTACCCACGAAGTCGACCACCGCGGGCATGAACGTCGAATCCGGCGGCGCAGACAACATCTCAGTGATCGCGTCGATGGTCTCCTGCGGCAGCTCCTGGCGCGGCTCTCCCGGGACCTCCGCATAACCGGATGCCCTGGAGAGATAAGCGATTGCCGCAGCTTGCAACCCCGGGTCCGGGTCTGCAATCGCTATCCTGGTCACCGCTTCGGTGATGCGTGGATCCTGGCGCGGGGCGGCGGCGCCTAGCAAGCCCAGGCCTGCCCGTCGTTCGGCGGCATCGGGACTGGTGAGCCGTGCCACCACCGCTTGACTGCTCGGCTTCTGAATCTCCCGCACCATATGCTTCCAGGGAACGGACACGATCACCACGAAACCGATTGCAACCAATACGATAGCGAGCAGTAGCTGCAGTGCGCGTTTGGCGGTCAGAGCCATGAGTCCTATCCTCGGGGCAAATCCCAGTGCGCTTCATGATCCATATATTCTTAAATATAGACGGCAGAGACTCTTTCGTTGGTCTTGAGTATATTAGCGAAAGCTGCGATCTGACTGAC
>QKEI01000224.1 GCA_003251795.1 Candidatus Muproteobacteria bacterium | reverse complement strand
CGTGTCGGTTGGATCGAGTATCGCCGCCCGCCGGTCAATGCCGTCAACTGGGACATGTTGCGCGAAATCCCCGCTGCGCTGGTGCAACTGCTTGATGATTCGCAGGTACGCGTCATAGTGTTTGCCAGCGCCGTCGAGAAATATTTCAGCGTCGGTGCCGATCTCAAGTTGTTCGACGGTTTCGGGCAAGAAGGCATGAGGCAATGGATGACCTTATGTCATGATCTCGTCGGCAAGATGCGTCGTTCATCGAAACCATTATTAGCCGCTATCCACGGTACCGCCGTCGGCGCCGGCTTCGAGGCGGTGCTGCATTGTGATGTACGTTTCGCGGCGGACGACGCACGTATCGGTCAGCCGGAGATAAACATCGGTCTGTTGCCCGGTGTCGGGACTACCCAGTCGCTGGCAAGACTGTTGGGGCGCCCGCGGGCGATCCGTTTTCTATACGAAGGTGCGCTGGTGTCTGCGGAGGAAGCGGCAGCAATGGGCCTGGTCGACATGGTTTATCCGCGAGCGCAGTTGCGCGATGAGGTGCAGCGCTACGCAAGCGCGCTCGCAGCCAAGCCGCCAAAATGTCTGGCGGCGATCCGCCGCACCATTACCTTAGGCGGCGCGCTTTCCTTCGACGAGGGGCTAAAGCTCGAGTTCGATGCCGAGGTGGAGCTGGCCGGTACCCGCGACTTCGAAGAGGGTATCCGCGCGTTTCTACAAAAACGTCCGCCAAACTGGGAGTGATCGTTCGTCAGCCTAGTCCGCGATAGAGGCAACAAAGCCAGCCATATAACGCTGCAGTCGTTCGCGGATGGCTTCATCCACGAGATTGCCCGAACCATCGAATACCTTACGGGCACCAGGAACGTAGAGAATGCCGCCGAACCAGACCTTGGCGCCGAGAGTGCGGAATACCGGCAGCCACGCAGCCTGCGCGAGACGCGTGGCACCGGTACCGGGCGTCGCTCCCATAATGGCGACCGGCTTGTCACCGAACACCCGCGGAATGTCTGCCGCCGGTCGGCTCAGCCAGTCTATGGCATTTTTAAGCACCCCGGGCACAGAGTTGTTGTATTCCGGTGTGACCAATAACAAGCCATCTGCGTCGGCGATCCGATCCTTAAGTCGTGCCACCGCCTCGGGAATACCGTCACTCGCCTCGAGATCGCCGTTATAAAGGGGGATCTCTTTGATCGAGGCAATTTCCACGGTGCAGCCGGCGGGTGCCATCTCAGCGGCTGCGCGTAGCAGGGCGGCGTTAAAAGAACCCGCCCTAATGCTACCGGCAATACCGATGATCGTTTTCATATAGTCGCTTCCTTGATTGCTTGGGTTAATCCAGACGCTTGCGGAAGCGCAAGATCGCGATGGTCAGGGTAACGACCATGAAGATAGCTAGCGCCCGGATCTCCGGCAGCAATTCGATCAGTGCCGCGCCGCGCAACAAGATGCCGCGGCTTAGCCTGACGAAGTGCGTGAGCGGCAGGATCTCGGCGATGTGTTGCACGATCCCAGGCATGCCATCGAAGGGGAACATGAACCCTGATAGCAGGATCGATGGTAGAAAGAAGAAGAAGTTCATTTGCATCGCCTGCATCTGCGTCTTGGCGAGCGTGGATATAAACAGTCCCATGGTGAGGTTGGCGCTGATGAACACCAATGCCGCGAGGTAAAGATCGAGCAGATTGCCACGGATTGGTATGCGAAACAGAAACACGCTGAGTGTGATAATAAGAGTCGCCTGGATCAGACCGATCAAGACGTAGGGCAGGATTTTACCTGCCATCAGCTCGGGAGTGCGCACAGGTGTGTTGATAAGCAGCTCGAGGTTGCCGCGCTCGCGCTCGCGCACGATAGCGATAGCGGTAAACAACACCATGGTCATGGTCAGGATCACCCCAAGCAAACCGGGTATGATATTTACCGCCGAGCGGCGTTCCGGGTTATAGAAGTTACGTACCTCATATACCGAGGCTGATTTGATTGGCGACGGCGGCAGGCGGTAATTGACCGGTACGGCTGTGAGCTGGCGGGCAGCGCCAAGGATGATAGGATCGCTGCCGTCGACCAGCAACTGCGCGGCGGCACGGCCCTGCTGCTGCAGGCGCCGTTCAAAATCAGGCGGTATGACGATACCCACGCTGATCTCCCCACGCCGCAGCATGGTCTCCAACTCCTCCGGTGTGAGTGCGCGCTGTGTGATATTGATAACCTGCGAGGCTTCGGTATCAGCGACCAGCGTACGCGATACCTGGGTGTTTGCCTGATCGGCCACGCCCGCGCGCAGATGGCGCACGTCGGTATTGATGGCGAAACCGAAAAGTATGATCTGTAGCGTTGGGATGCCAATGATCATGCCCATGGTCAGACGATCGCGTCGAAGCTGCCAAATCTCCTTGCGGAGGATGGCAAGAATTCTGAGCAAGCTATTCATGCCGCGGCCTTTTCGTGGTGTTGGCGCGTGACGACGACGAACACATCCTCCAGGCTCGCGCTGGTTTGTCGCGCGTTTGCTTTAACGCCCGCCGCACGCAGACCCGCTGCCACATATTTGCCGGGCTCGGCCTCGGTGCGATCCACCAACACGCGCAGGCGCATTCCCAGCTGCGTGACACTCTGAATCTTCGCCAAGCTGTTAAGCGCTACGCGCGCTTGTTGTGAGTCGCTCGCCTCCACCTCCACGACCGAGGCATCGATGTTGGTCATTAATTGCTGTGGGCTGTCGTCCGCGACTAATACACCGTGGTCCAGTATCGCCAGACGATGACAGCGCTCCGCTTCATCCATGTAATGCGTGGATACGAGGATGGTGATTCCTTGATGCACTAACGCGAACAGTGTTTCCCAAAAATCACGCCGACTCTGCGGATCGACAGCGCTCGTGGGTTCGTCGAGAAACAGCAATTCCGGCTCATGCAAAGTAGCAGCGGCGAGCGCAAGCCGCTGGCGTTCACCGCCACTCATGGTCTCGGGGCGTTGATCATGGAACTCGCGCAGTTGGTAGTCACGCAACGCTCGCTCGATACGCGTACGCCGTTTCGCGTGGGGCAAGCTATAGATTTCGGCCATGAACTCGAGATTCTCTTGCACAGTGAGGTCTTGGTAGAGCGAAAAGCGCTGAGTCATGTAGCCGATACTGCGTTTCAAAGACTCGGCATCGCGTGGCACCTGGTGGCCCAGCACCTCTGCCTCCCCTTCTGTGGGCCTTATAAGCCCGCAAAGCATGCGGATCGTCGTTGACTTGCCTGATCCATTAGGCCCGAGAAATCCGTAGATGCGTGCCCGCGGGATCTCGAGGTTTATGTGATCGACAGCGGTTACCGTACCGAACCGCCGGGTTAGATTGTGTGTGCGGATAGCAATATCGCGGTTCATGGTGGTGCTCCCTGACTCAAGGTGTTGTTAGGCCGGGAAACGTAACTCGTACTGGCACACCGGCGGGTAAGCCACTCGCCTCCGGCCCGGTGAGCGTAATCTCGGCAACATAACTGAGTCGCGAGCGATCACGCTCCGTAAGTGCGAAGTAGGGGGTAAAGGTCGGTTCCTGACTGACCATGCGCACGCGGGCGGCGAACGCCTGCTTAGTCCCGTCCAGATGTACTTCCGCTAGGCGTCCCGGACTGATCTGTACCCGCAGTGTTTCGGGCACGTACACGCGCGCATACGGCGCCTCGCCCCCGAGCATGACGGCTACCACTGCACCGGGCGAAGGGCGCTCGCCCAGCTTATAGGGCAAGGCATCGATGCGACCGGCCCGAGGGGCCACGATAGTTAGGCGTTCGAGCGTGACCTTGGTTGCGCGCAAGGAGGCCTCGGCGCGTGCCAACGCATCCTGCGCCTGCTTGAGCTCTTCGGCGGTGGTCCCCGCGACCAGCTCCTCGAGCTCAGCGCGTGCGGCGTCCCGGGTAGCGAGCGCGCTGTCCCGGTCCGCGTGCGCGCGATCGAGATCTTGCGTGCTGATGAGCTTTTTCGCCACTAATGCCCGTATGCGTTCGAGATCCTTGTTACGGGCGTCGAGCACACTCTCGGTGCCGGCAAGCTTGGCTCGCGCCTCGGCGATGCGTTCGCTGCGAGGACCGCGTTTTAGTTCCGCCAGCCGGGCAGCGGCCTGGGCGCGCGCCGCTTCAGCCTCGTCTAGCTGCGCCTGGTAACGACTGGTTTCCTGCCGCAGCACCACCTGCCCCGCCTGCACTTGGTCGCCCTCGCGTACACGAATTTCGACGATAGGTTCGGCCGTTTCGGCGATCAGCTCGATGCGGTCCCATTCGAGCGTGCCCATGACCTGCATGTGATTGGCGTTCTGGTTGCACGCGGCTAGCAGTAGCACCAGCGCCAAGGTGCATCGCCGGTACTGGGCCTTCATGTGTGGTGCGTCGCCTGCGTGCGATCGGATTCGACGATGGCCATAGGGGTGGGGTGGAGCGATTTTGGTTGTTTGGCTCAGGAAGGCGGCGATTATACCGGAAGAAGGCGTCTGCCCATGTACCGGGGGTGCCACGCCAAGCTGGTGCAGGCGCGAAATGTGGCCACTTTACCCGCCTGCGGCGGGAGCGAGGGGTCAAACGGGAAGCTGCGAAGGGCGGTCGATCCCCGCTAAAGCGAGGCGACGTTCGATTTGGCGCGTTTGTTCTTGATGGGTTGCCGATACTGCGCCTTGCGCCGGGCCGGCGTGCGGAACGCCTCGCTCACCACAAGCGATTCTTCCGCATCGAGCCGATGCGGTTCGTTGGCTTCGCGCAGTATCTTGCCGAGGGCGAGGGCTATTAAGAATCCAACTGCAAACCAACCCACGACCAAGAGCCCGATTTGCTCAATATCCATTTCCCCTCCCGCGCCTCAAATCCGTGAGACAAACGCTACCGTCGCTCAAAAGGCGCTGGGAGGCAACTGCGCACACTGGATAGAAGGATGAAAGGCCACTTTACCCCGACAAGCGGTCGGAATGCGTAGTTAAGAAGCAATGGCTCACGCTGGGTGCAGCGTCTATCGTGGTTCACGCCTCCTCAGAGGCAATACTGCATCTTCACAAAGTGGCTGCGCAGGGCCTTGACGGTATCGCGCCAGAATCCCTCCGGCTTCTCGCCGCCGCCGCTGATGATTTCCGCAAGTAGGCCCGCCAGTTCCTCGAAGTTCTTCGGCTGCATGCCGTAGCGGGTCATTTCCTGCGAACCCATACGCACGCCGCTGGCGGCGGCGAAGCTCAAATCATCGTAAAACGCCTGCGGATTAGTAATGATGTTATTTTGCTCGAACAGCTCGGCGGCGTACTGTCCCTGCGCGCGCGCGGTGCGCAACAGCACCTGATGGGTTTCAGTAAAGCCGCACTGTGGGTCCCCCTCGATCGTCAGGCCGGCAGTGTTCAAGGCCTTGGCAAAAGCCTTGGCGTTTTCCACCACTTGCTTCGGGTAGGTATCTTTGAACTGGAGCATTTCGTAGGTGGCACCCAGCAGACCGAGTAGAGTACCGAGGTGATGATTGCTGACATGACCGGGAAATGCGCGCAGCTCGACAAAGCGCCATAAATCTTCGAACGCCGAACCGGCCTCGATGTTGCTCAGAATGACGCCGCGTTGTGGTCCGAAAAAGGTCTTGTGCGTGGACCCGGTGACAATGTCGGCACCCTCTTTCAGCGGATCCTGGTAATACTCGCCGAGCAACCCAAGCACGTGGGCGCCGTCGTACATGATAAAGGGTCGTTGCGGATTGTCTCGGCCGAACTCGGCGTGGATAAAATCAGCGATCTCTCTGACCGGCTCTTTCTGAATAATGACACTGCGCCCGAAAACGAGCAGCTCCGGGCGTGTGTCCCTGATCAGCTGTTTTGTGGCCTCCACGTCGATGCGATAGGGGTTATCCCGTTGGAACGGAAAGTGCTCGACTGCGGGCTGCCCGGTCTCGGAATCGACGGCTACGTAATTCTTCAGTGCCCCAGCGATCTGGGCACTCAAGTGGCCGCCCTTATTGAGGTCATGCACGAGCACACGAGCAATAAGCTCAGGAGTCTTGCCGCGACGATGACGGTTCTTGTATTGCTTGAAAGCGTCGTAGACAGTGTCATTTGCCATCTGGCCGCTGATCACCCGCGGCTCCACCTGGCTACATCCAAAGAAGGTTCGCAGTGCCGCCCTAAGCTCCTCTTCCTTTTCCATTATGAACGCAGTGCCCTTGTAATAGCGTACGTCGGGCGCGTCGGGGCCCAAGGCTTTCAGACGATTGTGCTCGTTATATCGCGCACACGGGTCCGATATACTCAGCTTATCGACGTAGGCCGATGTCGGCTGCTCCGAGGGGATGAGGTTTATGCACTCCTCACGCCGCCAACGCGTATTGGCCTCAGCGGCTTGCAAGAGCGCGGGCGCTCGTTTGGTAAGCTGACTCACGTCGATGTACCTGACCTCACTCGGCGCCTTGAATCCGGTGTAAGGTCGGGTATAGGGGACCGACGGCCACAGATTCTTTTCGACAAGCTCCGCCGCAAAGCGATTGCCTCGGTCGTCGGCGACCTGCAAGACGATGGGTCGATCCGTGCGGTAACGCAACGTGGAATCGATGAGCGCGAGACCGATTGGGCGTAAATCGTGCTCGCCAGATGGCGTCGCGGTTATTCCTTGTCCGTAGAAATGCGAGTAGGGCACGCTCGTGCCGGAGGTGACATAACCGACATGTTGCTCGTCGAGATATACCTTGAAGCCTGCCCGTAAGGGTTTTCTCGCAGCGAACACGGCAACCGGCTGCACCAGGCGCCTGAGCACCCGCGCCATAAGCGGTGTGTCGAGCTCGCTGCGTTTGATGCGAATGAACTCTTGTCTTTGTTTTTCCAGCTCGCGCTTGCCGATATAGTCACCGTCATCGGTTGCGCGCACGGCGAAGTTGGCGATGGCGTTGGCAAATATGGGGATTTCGTTACCTTCCGGATCCAAGCCGAGCTCGTGGCCGTAAAGCGGCAATCCCGCCTCCAGTCGAAGTGAATCGCGTGCGCCCAGGCCGACGGCAGTCGCCCCGTGGGCCAGTAACTTTTCCCAGAGCTCGACTGCGAAAGCGCTCTCCGGGAACAACTCAAAGCAAACCGACTCACCCGTGTAGCCGGTGCGCGCGACGATGACCGGACGTCCGTTGATGCGCAGGGCACACAAACGGTTGCGTTTGTTCTCCGGCAGGTCTCGCTTGTTAACGAGCTGCTCGAGGATGGACGAAGCGCTAGGGCCTTGTAGCGAGATCATCGCCAACTCCTCGCTGATATTGGTCATCTGCATGCCGCGTTCGTCGCTCCCATGTTGCAGCAACCATTGCCAATCCTTGTCACGGTTGCCGGCATTGACCACCAACAGATAGTCATCATCGGCTAGCTTGTAGAGGTAGGCGTCATCGACGGCACCGCCGCGTTCATTGGCGATGAACGTGTACTGTGCCTGGCCCGCGTCAAGCATTCGGGCGTTGTTGGTCAAGACCTGCGACAGAAACTGCGCGGCGCGTGGACCTTTGATTCTGAAGCGTCCCATGTGAGAAACATCGAACAATCCCCCTTGGCGTCGCGTGGCTAGGTGCTCTTGAATAATCCCGGTCTGGTACTGTACCGGCATATCCCATCCGCCAAACTCGACCATCTTGGCGCCGTGGTTAACGTGCCAGGAATGAAGCACCGTTTTACGCAATTGTTTGGAGGTATCCTGCGCCATCATGAATTACCGTTGCACTGTCCCGGGCAGTTACGCCAGGGCGCAAAGTGGGTGTTGGCCGAGTTTGTACTTAAGCCCGTGTTCTTGGCAAGCACGGGGGATCATGGAAAAGTGCGTGCGCCCGCAAACGGCAACGGTTCTGGGGCTGCTAACGCGGCCGGTTGATCCAGTTGCCAATGAGACCGAACGTGCCAAGCACGAGGAACCACATGAGCACCCACGCGGGCATGCTCAGGCCGAGGAAGCTCCACACGACATTGGCACATTCTCCAGACGCCGTGAACACGCGCCTTATCACCTCCGCGATAGGCAGGATCTCGAGCATATAGTCAAGATCCGGCCCGCAGGCTGGCACCTGATCGGGCGGCAGATGTTGCAACCAGACGTGACGAGTGGCGATGCCGGCGCCGGCAAGCGCCGTGGCGGCGATCAACGCCGCGTAGACGCGGGCACCGATCTGCTGGGGATTATGCAACGCGGCAATCAGGAACACGAAACCAAGCAGGATCACACCGATGCGCTGAAAAATGCACAACGGACACGGGTCCAGACCCTCATGGAACTGCAGATAATAGGCGAAGCCGAGTAGCGCCGCACAGATTGCAAAACCGGCCAGGTTGAGCCAGCGTGGTGACAGGGTTCGAAAAAGATTCATTTCAAGACTCGCTTATTCTAGACATCGAGCACTTTGACCGTTGCGGTTAGCGATAGTTGCTAAGCACGCGATACCATGTCCGTTGTCGTCGCTAGACGATCCACCAAAATCTGCAGGAATTTCTTGTTGAAACGCAATTGCAGGTTTTCCGACGCCTCGAGCAGCGCCGCCGCCCTGACCTTCACCAGCAACACGTCCGTACTGGAGAGCACACTGGCTACGCGGGGAGTAGGAACTTGCTTGATGAATGCCATCTCGCCGAAGCAGTCGCCGGCAGACAGCCGTGTCAGCTGTTTGTCGCCTTTGACAACTTCCGCCTTGCCAGATGCCAGGATGTAGAACGATTGCCCGAGATTTCCTTCTGCAATGAGGGCGCGATCCGGCGGGAAATGCTTCCATGAGCTTATGCGCAAGAGCTCCCAAAGCTCCACATCGCTAAACTCACGAAAGAATTCCAACTTCCGTAGGGCGTCGAACTTTCGCGTGTCGGCGATACGGTCCTTCGGCTGCTCCAGGTGCGCAAAAGCTTCAGTGAGATCGAGGGAAAACTCATTCCAGCTCTTGTAACGTTTCAGCGGTTTCTTCTCCATTGCACGTTCGACCACGCGCGCTAACGTTACGGGGACCTCCGACCTCGCCTGGGAGACGGGCAATGGCGGCTCGTTGACGATCTTCCGCAGCAGACTGAACTGATTATCGGCGGTGAATGGCAACCGGCCAGTCAGCAGCTGATACATGACGACACCCAGTGAGTAAATATCGGTTTGATGAGTGAGTGGCTGTTCTGCAACCTGTTCCGGAGACATATAGGCCGGTGACCCGAGCACGCCGGAGATTTGCGTATGCTCGGCGAACTGCGACAGAGCCGTGCCGAAATCAGTGATCTTAACGTCGGTATGTTCGCCCAGCATGATATTGGCGGGTTTGATGTCCCGGTGTATCACCCCCAGCCGATGCGCGTACTCCAGCGCGCGACAACATTTGAATATGATCTCTACGACGTCACTATACCGGAGCAAGTTGTCTATGTGGCAGTAGTGCTCGAGCGTGCCGCCAGGAACATACTCCATCACCAGGTAGTGAGATTCGCTATTCATGACAGCGTCATAAATAGTCGCGATATGGGGATGTTGTAGCTTACCAGCAAGGCTAGATTCGTTCAGGAACAGTTTGCGGTAGCGCTGTCCGTGCACTGGATCTTGTAGGATGTTGCGGTAGACGACTTTAATGGCTACTTCGCGCTCGAAAAACGGGTCATCGGCCAGATATACCGTGCTCGTAGCGCCGGCACCGATCTTACGCTTGATGTGATACTTGCCGATTTTCTCCGGGGCACGCTCGTTCATCGCCGTGAATGTTCACTAGACAAGTCGAGACCAGTAGCGATCCTCTGAAGAACGCTTGCGCTACAGCGTAGGCAGTGGGCGCTAAGCCTCGGCGGGCGCTGTCGTCGGGAAAGCGGTTCTATAGCTGCAATAGCAACTGGTTGCTGTGAGCGGCAGTATGATCGCGCCACCGAGCAGCCATATCAGGTAACCTGCCGGCGCTGAGAAAAGCAGCGCCACGTTACCCAGCAAAAATGGGATAACCAGCAAGCCGAAGATCACCGCGAGGGCGAGAGCGTTTTTTGCACTAATGAGCAGGCTGCGTCCGAGAGCGGGCACGAGCGGCTGGTCTTTGAGGAAGGCAAGCGGGATCGCGTAGACCAAGGAAGCTGCAACGACGAACCACAGGAATAACGTTACCAGCCAGCCCAAGGACACCTGCAGGATGCCGACGATGTTGAGGCTGGCCCACGGACTGGCCCAGGTACCACCTGTCACCACATGCGCCGCGATGGTAGTGAGAAGTGCGGCGCCCATCACATAGACGCAGAGCACGAGGGCTTGTAGAAGATATTCTTCTTTGCTGAAAATTCTGAACAGATTCTTGGGGGAACGTGCGAGTGCCGCTTTTCTCAGGGAAGCGGGCAACGCCATCTTTTGCTTGCTCAGGTCCTCGGCAAGCAGTATCGCGCTGGACATGAATATCGGCAGTATCAACGCTGACAGGGTATTGCCGAAAAGCGGGACTAGAGTGAGCGCGATGATGATAAGCACAGAGACAAAGCCCATTCCCAGCAGTGCATAGGGGTTACGCTGCAGCAAGCGCCAACCGCAGCGAAGCCAGCGCACGCCGATGTCGAACTGTTTCTCGAGCTTTTTCGTTGAGCCGCTCTTTTTTCGTGCGGCTTCTGTGGCTGCCGTACCCAACGTAGCCCTCCGGCACCTGTGCCATGTTTTGTTTAAAGGCTAGCACAGGGTCGACAAAAGTCACCGGCAGCGCGCCGCTATCCCCCTGTAGCTAGATGCGAACCGTTCTCAACGGGCCTTGAACGTTGGCGCGCTGGCGTGACACAACGAGATGGAGGCGTAATATAGCGTCAGCCCGCGAGGATCACCGCACAATGCCGCCAACCGAACACGCCGAAGAGATCCCGAGCATGCTGGTGCCGGTTGCCGCAGGCGCTGCGCATCGCCAGCAGCTGTGCGACATGATTGGCACCTCCAACCTGTTCGGCGACCTTTCCCGGGAGAAACTGGAAACCCTGGCAAAATATGTGCGCGCCTTTACCGCGGCGAAAGATACACCCATATTCCTGGAAGGCAGCTATGCCGGCTTCATGTGCATCATTGTCAAGGGACGGGTGAAGATCTACCGGGACAGTGGTGGTGGCCGTACCGTGCTGTTGGCTGAGGCCGATGTCGGTAATAGCCTGGGCGAGATGTCGATCATCGATGGATTGCCGCATTCGGCGACGGCTGTTGCCGTAGACGAAGTCACGCTCGTTACCATGACCCGCGCGGATTTCACCAGGCTCGTCGACGAAAACCCGAGACTGGCAACCAAAATCCTATGGCGCTTTACCCGACTCATGAGTCAGCGCTTGCGCAACACCAGCGGTATGTTAGTTGATTCACTGGACGTGCTACGCGGTCGCTAACAAGCCGTTGAGTGGATGCGGCGCATGCTCAACTCACTTCGATTTGCCGCAGCACATTTCTGATAAAGAGCTTGTTTCATGAATGATGAGGTTGCTGTCCGCATGGGTCAAATGCGCGATGCTGCGGCACTTGCGGATTTCAATATTGCTATGGCCCAGGAGACCGAAGGTAAGGAGCTTTCCCGCGACCGCGTGTCCGCGGGTGTGAATACGGTCATGCAAGACCCCGCGCACGGTTTTTACGTGGTCGCCGAAAAGGGAGCGACAATCGCCGGCTCGCTGATGGTGACTCGCGAATGGAGCGACTGGCGTAACGGCGAATTCTGGTGGATTCAAAGCGTTTATGTTAGACCGGAACTTCGTCGCCAGGGAATCTATCGCAAACTCTACGAATTCGTGCGCGCCAAGGCGCTCGAAAAAGGTAACGTTTGCGGTTTTCGTTTGTATGTAGAACAGGGAAATACCGTGGCGCAACAGACCTACCGGGACCTCGGCATGGTAGAGACGGTCTACAGAATGTATGAGCAGGAGCTCTACTAAGGTTGTCGTTCCCTCCGGTTACGGTTCTTTCCCGCCAGCTGCTGTAACACGTTCCCAGCGACGATGAATACCAATCCGACGATAGTGGAACCACGGATATCTTCACCGACGAGAAAGTGAATGAAGATGAGAGACAGAAACGGCGAGAAGAAGATCAACGTACCGACTTTGGCCGTGGTGGAGGACAACTTGAGCGCGTTCAACCACAAGACGAATGCGATACCCATCTCGAATACGCCCACGTAGGCCGCACCGAGCAATCCTTCGTTGAACGGTACGGAGACATTGGAAAATAGTGCGGTCGCGGCAAGCACAAACGGCAAGCCGAACACAAAGTTTAGAAATAATGCGGCTACTGGATCATTCGTGTCCTTGGTGTTGAAGATCCAATACAACGCCCAAATCACCGTACTGCCGAGCGCCAACAGGACTCCGGTGGTATTACCGAATCGCAGTGACAGCACCTCGCCATGGGTGGAGATCACGACGACACCGGTGTAGCTGATAAGGATAGCGCCGAATTCCTTGAGACCGATCTTCTGTTTCAGCAACGGGATGGATAGGATCGCCAGCGTTATTGCCCACGTGTAATTGAGTGGTTGCGCCTCCTGGGCCGGCAACAAGTCATAGGCCTTGAATAGCACCACGTAGTACAAGAACGGATTGAGAAAGCCTAATGCTGCGGCGCGAACGAGCGCAGCGCCCGAGTACCGTCTCAGTAAATAGAGCCTTTTCTGCGCCACCAAAACGAGAAAGAGGGTCAGCACGGAAACGACGTTGGCATAGAGTAGGAGCTGCAACGGATCCAGGTAGCGCAGTGACAGCTTGAAGGCAGACGCTACTGTTGACCAAAGCAATACCGTTACAGCGGCGAACATGTAGGCTCTGTTTTGGCGAGTCATGTTTTTTTTCGTCGGTTACAGCCCTTGAAATCGCAGCGTAGACCGTATGCAACGGCGACGCTAGACTGGGTCAATCGCGCTAGTTAACACGCCTCGACGGAGAGGGCAATCCAGATATGTTCGATATGCAGCTAGCCACTTTTGTTGTGCTGGCGGCGGCGCTTACCGTAAGCCCGGGAGCGGACACGTTACTCGTCATCCGTAACGTTGTTGCTCGCGGGCGCGGCGCAGGTATCGCCACCGCTTTCGGCATTTGTTGCGGGCTGTTTGTGCACGCGACACTCTCGGCGCTCGGTCTGTCCGTGCTCTTGGCGCATTCGACATGGACGTACGAGCTGGTCAAGGTTTTGGGTGCCTTATACTTGATATGGCTCGGTCTGCAGTCGCTCGCGCAGACGCTGCGACGGAGCCCTGCCGACGATGACACGGCAGCAATGATTGCCGGCACACCATCATCGCGTGGGCGCTCCTTTCGCGAGGGTCTGGTGACCAACGTGCTAAACCCGAAGGTTGCTGTGTTCTATCTGGCGTTCCTGCCCCAATTTATCGGTGTGCACGACCCCGTGTTCGCCAAATCGATGTTGCTTGCGGGCTTGCATGCCAGTATGGGTCTTGCGTGGCTCGTGGCATTGGCAGCCGCGCTGGATCGCGCGCGGGCAGTAATTACGCGGCCGCGAGTCAGGCGATTGCTCGGGGGTGTGAGCGGGGCGATCCTGATTGGTCTGGGGGCAAGATTAGTGCTCGCACGAAACGTATAGCCGTGCGCGCATGGGTAATCACCGTCGCCCTACACTTGTTGCGCGCTAACGGCCACGTACAACTTCATGACGCAGCGTTCTACGGGGTACGGCTCGTGATCTCGATGAGATGATAGCCGAATTGGGTTTTTACGGGGCCGTGTGTCTTGCCTAGCTCACCGCCGAACACGATATCGTCAAACTCCTTGACCATCTGACCTTGCGAGAATTCGCCGAGGTCTCCGCCACGCTTGCCCGACGGACAATCGGAGTGCTCTTTTGCCAACGCCGCGAAATCAGCGCCGCCCTCGATCTGAGTCTTGAGATCCTCGCAGGCTTCCTTGGTGGTTACTAAGATATGACGGGCACGGGCTTTAGCCATAGGGTTTCTCCTCTTATCTTGTCAATCGATTGGCATTCAGGCTCAGCCGTGCGCCTCGCGTACGCCCGACTGAAGGTTGTGATTAGACGATATTTCCACCTTATCACAAAGTTCGTTGAGTATGACTATTTTTTGCCATATCTTGCGACTCAAACCAGTTGTCAGGGATTCCACTTCGTTAACGGCTGCTAGGACCACGGAATCCTTGAAATTCTGTGCATACAGCGCTGCGATCTTGCCGGTCAGAGACAGCATTTCGCTGCAGTAATCGAGATAGCGTACCAATTCGAACGCGCTCAACTCCCTTTTCGGAGAGGACGGGGTCAGTATTGCTTGCGTTAGCAGAATGCTCGGGTCCTTTGTCAACTGGTGCATGTCGATCACGTGAGCGATTGAGCGAAGTTCATGCAGCGCTGACAACGCTCGTGACCTTTTGACACGCGTTTCCACCGTCACTAGAAAAAATATGGCGGCACCGATGAGCACGATATCATTCAGACCAGCTTCCGTAATTTGAACAAGCTCACCTGCGTCAAGGCTCCTCAGCGTCAGACCCATGAAGGAGATACTATAAAAGAGCCCTACCAAGCCGATCAGCACGACGGCGGTGACACCCACTCGCAACACATAGTTTGGGCGACCGATCCAATCTGATTTGTTTTTGGTTTCATTAGCTATTTGATGCAGCTCGTCACACACCCTACTCAAGCCTGAAGACGGGAAGCGCTCCTCAATGCGAGTCTTGAGTGCAAATATCGTATTGACTGTTCTTAACGAATCGAGAGTTCGGTACACGCTCAAGCTATTTGCCTTCCAAGATATGACATTAGTCTGTGTTTACGTGAAACCTGTGAAATATCCGATGAATCACGGGAGCAAGCAGGATGGCCAGTGAAAGAAGAAACACGGTTTCCGTGAACAAACCGTAAATGGCAGTGAACGCCCGTCCCACATCGGAAGTTGCCGGATAGGGCGGGTCGATCGTTCCCAGGATCGATAGTGCATTGACCACCGCCTGTCTTAAGCTAAGATGACTTATCCAATAAAAACCCGCTATGCCAGGCAGTAGCGCTAACAGGAGTAGACCTGTCGCAATAAAGTAGAATTGAACAATGCGACGAGCAAATTTTTCAAAGGAAATCAGCTCTTCTTTAAAATGCTCGAACATTTCCCCATATCGGATCGCACTACTAAGGTCCGCTAGCTCCACGTACTGCCGCTACTCGCCGTCAGTGTAAGAATCTGTTTCGTGTTGTCGATGAGTTTCGCCTGCTCGTCGTTCGGCTCGCCGTCTAACCAGGAAAGCCGTTGCATCATTTCGATCGTTGATTCGGCCTGTTCAGGTGTAAACGCTTGCTTGCTTCTTGCCAGAACCTTGTCGAGCTGGTTAGCGATATAAAGCTCGTCGCGCATGAGGTAAGCGCTCGAGGTCAAAAGACCTGCTGCCTCTTTATCCGATAGGTGAAATTCCTGTTTGAAGGTGTGGAGCAGAAATTTTTTCTGCCCAGCACTTATTTCACCTTCGCATTTGGCCGTTGCCAGCAGTAGCAGGGCGGCCACATCCATGGGCTTGTCGAGGCTGTAGAGCGGCTTGCTAGCGTGGAGCCTGCGCCACTGCGCCCTGCGGTGCCAGAGAAAGGGATTGAGGGCATTCAGATCAAGACCTGCACGCTGCAATCGTGATAGCGCAAAAATAAGCATCGCGACGGCGGAGATCAGTCCAATCAGGTAGTGCATGCTAGCTCTCGTGTAAAACAGTCTGTTTAGTGAACTGTATTCTTGAGTATAGTAACGAGCTGTTTCGACGAGGTAAGACTCTAACTCTTTAATAATCAACCAGTTAAGGTAGATTTCAGTAATGAAGGTTCGGCGCGCAACGATCGCAGACGCAGAAGCGATCGCAAGAATCTACAACCAAGGAATCGAAGACCGCGTTGCCACCTTCGAGACGCAACCGCGGTCCACAGGCGAGATCGAGACTTGGTTTTCCAAGGAATATGTGGTCGTGGTCGCCGAGGATGGCCGGGACGTTTTGGCCCAACCTTCCCCTACCGCACGCGAGAATGTTATGCGGGGGTTCGCGAGTTTTCCGTGTATGTGGATCGCCAATGGCGCGGCAAGGGCGCCGGCCGCATGGCCATGCAGGAGTTGATCGACGAGTCTCGCAGGCGTGGGATGTGGAAGTTGCTCTCACGCGTGTTCCCGGAAAACACGCAAAGCCTTAAGCTGTTGCGTACTCTGGGTTTTAGAGAGGCGGGGCTATATTAAGAAGCACGCCCGACTCGACGGTGAGTGGCGCGACGTGGTGATCGTCGAGTATCTGATCGACTGATCTGACTTGTCCCGTCGGCGCACCCACCTTCGTTGCGAGCCTAAGTTTCGTTGCTACTTGAGCGCTACCAGGTAGGCAATAAACGAGTCGCAGCTTTCGCCCCGCGTTGTTTTGCGGAATACACCGTTGCCGCCGTCACCATCCTGGTCGGTGCCCTCCCAATAACACTCGACAGCCTGAAAACCGGCTTCGAGCAACGCGTCCTTCAGTTCGGCCAAACCCCATAGGCGCCAATCGTAGGTAAACGCACGGCGTATTTCGCTACCGTCGCGAAAGCGAAAGTGAATGTAGCACTTGGTTTCACTCGTCACCGGCCAGTACTGATGCTGCTCCCACACATAGGTGAAACCGCCGGTGATCTTCGTACTTTCCTCGGTCTCCTTCAGTGACTCGGGACCGCCATGCAGATCGAGCACGAAAATCCCCTTGGTTGCTAGATCCTGATGTGCCGCGCGGAAGTATTGCATCAGCTCGGCACGTTGCTTGAAGACGCAGTAGGAAAAGTTTTGCGCGCAGCGAATGTCTGGCGGCCTGTTGCTCTGTTCACGCACGTCCTGCTGGTGCAAATACGCGCGTGCCGCTGCACCCCCGAGGGGTGAGAGGTTGTGCTTGCGCCCCCAGGCAAGAGGCGTCGGATCGATGTCGAAGGCTTCGGCCGTGTACTGTGCCCCGCGTTTTATCCAGGTAGCCGTCAGCAGGGCGGTGCCGCAGAAATCCTCGCGGAAGTGCTGCGCCTGGCGGCCGCGCGCGGTCTTGTAGACGCGCGACAGGAACCTTATGTCTTGCGCGGGCGACTGCACGGCGCGTTGGTAGAGGTCATACTTATCGGCGGTTTTGGCGGTAAGCGCGCGTTTTTGTACCCTGGGTCGGTTCATAGGCCCTGTGCTTGTTCTGTTGAAAAGAATGTTCGATCAGCAGGTAAGGTGTAAAGCAGCGACGACGTTGCCGATGTTCTTCTGCAGCTCGTTAAATTCTCTCACCGCCTCGGCGGTCTTAGCCGTGTGAACCTTAATCCCTTTCGCTTCCAGAAACGACCTGGTCGCAGCGGGCACCGCCATATTCCCGTAGTAGCCCGTTCCTATCACCAGCACATTCGGTTTTGCCGAGATCACATCCGTCAGATCGTCGATCTGCAAACAGTGTCCCTCACTGCGCCACCATGAGTCGCGGATTGCTTGCGGCAGAATTATAACATCCGACGTGTAGGTCTTGCCGTCGATCCTGATTCGGCCAAAGTCGTAGGTTTCGATTCTCATGGTGCCGCGCTCGCCTCTGGTCTACTCCAGATACACCCGTAGCGGCGGCGGGATGGGGCGTCGCCGCAGCATGTTCTGGGCCTCCCACTCGGAGGCGGTCTCGGGCTTCCCAAGGAACCTCACCTCGCCGGCGGCCAACAGAGCAATTGGCATGCCGTTCTGATAAAGCACACGATTGGCTGTGAGCGCCGGCAACCGTTGTCCTGGCGTAACAATGCCGACGAGATTAAGCGGGTCAGCGGCGCTGAGCGAGACGAATCCACCTGGCGCCGGTCGACGCCGCACTTCGCGCAACGTGCCGACGGCTTCTGGCAGTGCATACTGCTCGCCGGAAAATCCTGCGACAAAGCGACCGCCGCGAATCTCGCCGCGTGCTTCGAGACGCCGGTAGACGCGCAACAGCTCACGCCATGGCGGCAGCGCAGATTCACGCTCGAGCACGCGCCTGAACACCACGCCGTAACGATTCAGCAGCGTGCGTGCAATTTGTTCGACTGACTCGCTGTTCAAAGGGGTTGCCCTTTGCGTATGCACTCTAGCTGCTGCCTTTGCCAAATTCGGCCGGTCCTCCTCGGAAGGGGCTAGGGGTGCGGTCAAGGCCCAACGGCCTGCATCCTCAATGCCGAAGCTCGCCACCTTGCGCCGATGGCGTACGCCATGCAGCGGCCGACGTTTATTCGAGGGCACGAGCAACGCACGCAAACCGCTGAAGCTGTCTGAAATTACGAGCCCCCAGGCCACAAGTTCGCCCAAGGCTTCTTCGACTTGTGTATTAAGCAATCCGGTGCCGTCGACCAGCTCTTGGAAAAATGAGGCGCCGCGCACACGCAGGTACTCGGTAACGGTCGTAGCGCTCGCGCTGAGCTTGGGCTGTTCGGCGCGCGAGTCGCCGATCGATGTACTCCACGCGGACAAGTGCTTGCGTACGACTAAGGCGATCGGCGTGCTGCGCACCGGTGCCGCGACTCGCTCGCTACCATTACCGTTCTTTCGAGGCGTCAACCGGGTCCACGCGATCTTTCCGGCCAGACACAAACTGTCGAGCCAGGCCGGATCGTAATCAAGCATACGTGCAGGCAGGATGTCGGCCTCCCACGCCGCTGCCGGTGCCTCGAACCCGGCGAGTTGCTCGATCACGGACAGGAGCGCATGCGGGCCCTGGGGCTGCTCTTCGCTGCCGGTGTGCTGCCAGCTGAGGAGAAAGCGCATGTAGTCTGCCGCCGAAACTGGCTCGATTTCCTGGCGCAGGCGATTGATAGTGTAGCGGTGGATGCGCGCCAACAGGCGCCGCTCGCACCACTCGGTCTCCTGCGCCTGCGGGGTGAAGCGGCCGCGCAGAACAAAGCCTTCCGATTCAAGTGCGAGCAAAGCCAGTTCTATCTCGTTTGTGCCCAGACCGAGCGAATCAGCGAGCGCTCGCGCCGTGGTAGGACCGAGCACTTCTAACCTGCCGCGCATAAGCTCGACCAATGCCTGTTCGCGGGTCCAGCTCTGCGCGGCAAACTCCTCTGGCACGTCGAGGGAAGGTGTGGCGATCGCGTTACCAAATACGGCTTGCAATTGCGGCAGGCGTTCGGCGGCCACCCAAAGCGTGGGTCCATGCGCTCCGGCAAAAATCTGTGCCGCGCGACACTCGATCCGCAGTGTTTCGAGCAGATCCTGCCAGGTCGGTGTCACTGCTTTGGCATCGCGACTGCCGTCGATGCTGCCGCGTTGGGCTTCATCGTTGCCGATAAAGCCCAGCAGTACCAGACTGTCATACATCTCGTCGGCATTCTCGATTTGCGGTGAGGCCTCGTGTCTGACACGATCGATTGCCGCCGCGTCGAGTGTGCCAAGTTCTGCTGCACTCTCCACGTCTAGCCAGCGGCGACTGAGTACCGCTTGCGTGCGCCGTTCCTCCAACGGCGCGTCATCGAGAAAGGCGTAGGGACGGGCATTGAGGATTTCCTGTGCGAGCGGCGAGGGTTCGGTTAGGTCGCGCGCGTGCACGTGCCGGTTGCCCGCTTCCAGGTCAGCCAACAGCTGCTCCAACGCATCGATATCCATGGCCTCGGTCAGGCAATCCCTGACTGTCTGTTGCGCCAGCGGATGCTCCGGAATCTCGCGCTGACCGCTGATATTCTCGGCGCACGCCAGTTGATCCGGGAACACCACGGCCAACAAGTCCTCGGCCTGCATGCGCTGTAATTGCGGCGCTACCTTCTTGCCCCCGCGGGCGCGCAAAATGGCCAGTGCACACGCCGCGTTCCAGCGCCAGCGCACAGTGAACATTGGCGCGGCGAGTAAGGCCTGTGTAAGCACATCACGCGCGCTGCCCGAATGCAGGTAACGCGCTACCTCATCAAGGGGAAAACTGTGCGTTAAACCCAACGAAAGGACGATTGCGTCTTCCGTCGCCGCAGCCTGAAGCTCGAAGTTGAACTTGCGACAGAAGCGCTTGCGCAACGCCAGTCCCCAGGCGCGATTCAAACGGCTGCCGAACGGAGAGTGCACCACGAGCTGCATACCACCGGACTCATCGAAGAAGCGCTCCAGCACGAGATCCTGTTGTGTCGGCATGACACCGAGTGCGGCTTGACCCGTCGCCAGATAATCGACGATCTGCACAGCCGCCGCCTCGCTGATACCCACCTCCTCAACCAACCATCGCACCGCTGTTGTACTTGTGCCTTCGGCAGGTTCCATACCCTCTCCCCTTGTGGGAGAGGGACTGGGTGAGGGGTGGGGTGTCAGCCGCTGACTCACCTCTGCGCGCAGGCGTGAGACTGCGTGCGAAAGCTCGTGCGTGCGCGTCGGCGCCTCACCGATCCAAAACGGGATGTTAGGTGGCTGTCCCTTGGCGTCCTCGACACGTACGCGCCCGGCTTCGATGCGCAGAATGCGCCACGACGCATTGCCCAGCTGGAAGATGTCACCCGGTAAGCTCTCGATGGCGAAGTCTTCGTTCAACGTGCCGATGAAGCTGCCTTCCGGTTCGAGCACGACGTCGTAGTCGGCGTTATCGGGGATGGCGCCGCCGTTAGTGATCGCGGTGAGGCGCGCGCCGCGGCGCGGCCGCAGTTTGTTGTTTACCGGATCGCGATGTACGTACGCGCCGCGGCGTCCGCGGCGTGTACTGTAGCCTTCGGCGATCATGCGTACGACGGCGGTATATTCCTCGCGCGTAAGGTTGCGGTACGGGTAGGCACGACGCATGCATGCGTAAAGTTCCTGCTCGTCCCATTCGCCGCAGGCAACAGCTGCTACCACCTGCTGCGCCAGTACGTCGAGCGGTTTCTCCGGGATCATCAAGCGGTCAAGTTCGCCGCGGCGTACGGCATCGAGCAGCGCCGTCGCCTCGACGAGCTCGTCGCGACTGAAAGGGAACAACCGGCCTTTGGGCACGCCCACAAGGCTGTGGCCAGACCTCCCCACCCGTTGCAGCAGGGTGGCGATCGCACGCGTCGAACCGAGCTGACACACGAGATCGACGTCGCCGATGTCGATGCCGAGCTCGAGTGACGCCGTCGCGACCAAGGCCCGCAGCTCGCCGGCCTTGAGTCGCTGCTCGGCGGCGAGGCGCTGTTCCCTTGCCAGGCTGCCGTGATGCGAGGTGACATTTTCTTCGCCGATGCGTTCGCTTAGGTGGCGCGCCACGCGCTCGGCCATGCGTCGGGTGTTGACAAAAATTAGCGTCGTGCGGTGCTGCGCGATCAACTCGGCGAGCCGGTTGTAAACCTCGTCCCAGACCTCGCCGGCCATTACTGCCTCGAGCGGTGAGCGCGGGATCTCAATGGCGAGATCGCGCTCGCGCGTGTAACCGGTGTCGATGATCGTACACTCGGGACTTGTGTCGTCTGCACCGACGAGGAAACGTGCGATCTCATCAATCGGTTTCTGTGTGGCGGAAAGGCCGATGCGTACGAGATCGGAGCCGGTCAGAGCCTGTAGACGCTCGAGCGACAAGCTCAGATGCGAACCACGTTTACTGCCAGCGATGGCATGAATCTCGTCGACGATAACGGTGCGAGTCGTGCGCAGGATGTTGCGCCCGCCCTCGCTCGTCAGAAGTATGTAGAGCGATTCTGGCGTGGTGACGATGATGTGGGGCGGGCGTCGGCGCATCGCCTCGCGTGCGGCCGCCGGTGTGTCACCCGTACGCACAAGGGTACGCACCTCGACATCCGCCAGGCCGCGTGTCAACAGCTCATCCCGGATCGCCGCTAGCGGCTGCTCCAAGTTGCGTTGGATGTCATTACTGAGCGCTTTCAGCGGCGAGATGTAAACGACCTGGGTTTCATCCGCGAGGGTGCCGTCTTGTCCTTGTCGCACGAGATCATCGATGGCCGACAGGAACGCGGCAAAGGTTTTGCCCGAGCCCGTCGGCGCAGCGATAAGCGCATGCCGGCGCGCCTGGATGGCAGGCCAGGCCTGGGCCTGACATGCCGTCGGCTGACTGAAAGCCTTGCGGAACCAGCCGGCGACGGCGGGGTGGAATTGTTCGAGCATGCGGGTCTAACGGTTTTGAGCTCGGCGACCAGCAATGGTAAGCGAGCTACTAGGCTGCATGCAAAGTGTCTGCAGCACGGGAGTTTCATAGCAGGCCTTGGCGCCGGCCGATGTTATACTGCGCACTTGCGCGGCGCATGAAACGTTCTACCCCCGTAACAATCAGGGAAGCCACTCCGGAGGATGTGGCGACGGCGCGTCGTTTGTTTCACGAGTACGCAGCCTGGCTCGGAGTTGACCTTAGTTTTCAATCGTTCGACCAGGAACTCGCAGGCTTGCCGCATCCCTATGTTCGCCCGGACGGTTTCTTGCTGTTTGCCGCATCTTCTGGAACTGTCGTCGGTTGTGTCGCGGCGAAGAAGCTGGGCGACGGTCTGGCAGAAGCCAAGAGGCTTTATGTGATCGCCGAGTATCGCGGTCGCGGCATTGGTCGCCAACTGATGGAACACTTGCTTCGCGAGACACAGAAAATCGGTTACCGCGCTGTGCGCTTAGATACGCTGCCGCAGATGCAGGCGGCGCGCGCGCTCTATGAGGCGCTCGGTTTCAAACCCATCGCCGCCTATTATCACAACCCCATCGCGGGCACGGTTTACATGGAGCGCTCACTGACTCGATGATGGGGTTAAGAGCTAAGGCGCATTCATTGAGTTAGTTATGCAGAAGAGGAGAGTTCAGCCGTGGCTAAGCGCGCGAGCGGTATAGAGACCAAACTCATTCATACGGGAGAGCCGAGAATCGGCGGCGCCGTCGCTATGCCGATCTTCCAGTCTTCCACATTCCTGCATGAGGGCGAAACGGGCTATCACGACGTTAAGTACATACGCCTGAACAACACGCCCAATCATCTCGCGCTGCATGAGAAGCTGGCGGCGTTGGAGAACGCGGAGGCGGCGTTGGTGACGGCCAGCGGTATGGCGGCGATCTCCACCACGATATTGGCGATGCTGTCGAGCGGCGATCATTTGCTGGCGCAGAATTGCCTTTATGGCGGCACGCACGACTTCGTCACCAAGGACCTGCCGAAGCTGGGTATCGCCGTTGATTTTATCGATGGTGACGACCCCGATGGCTGGAGGGCCAAGTTGCGCCCCAACACCAAGGGGGTCTACGTAGAGACTCTGTCCAATCCGTTGCTGCAAGTAGCGGATCTCAAATCGGTCGTCCTGTTCGCTCGCAAAAACGACCTGGTGTCGATGATCGATAACACCTTCGCCAGCCCGATCAACTTTCGGCCCGCAGAGTGGGGCTTCGATCTGTCATTGCATAGCTGCACCAAGTATCTAAACGGCCACAACGATATTGTCGCCGGCGCGGTCATCGGGCGCGCCGAGCTGGTGCAACGGGTCAAGCATAAGCTCGACCACTTCGGCGGTACGCTCGACCCACATGCGTGTTTCTTGCTGCATCGAGGTATTAAGACATTGGCGGTTCGCATGCGCTACCAAAGCGAGAGCGCATTGAGACTTGCTACCTTCCTTGAGGAGCACCCGGCGGTTGCGCGAGTTAATTACCCCGGTCTGACCAACCATCCAGCGCATCAGCGCGCGCGCGAGCTGTTCGATGGATTCAGCGCCATGCTGAGCTTCGAAGTCAAAGGCGACGCCGCGGCGGCGCAACGCTTGCTCGATCGCCTGACGCTGCCCATCGTCGCACCCAGCCTGGGTGGTGTGGAAACCCTAATAACCCGACCGGCCACGACCTCGCATGCCGGGTTATCACCACAACAACGCCACGACCTCGGCATCGCCGATGGACTGATCAGGGTGTCGGTCGGCATAGAAAACACTGCCGACTTGATCAGCGACTTTGAGGATGCGCTCGGTGAATAGCCGATAACGCGGTGTTGCTATGGTAAAAGAAACGAGCTCAGAGAGATTCCGCCGCACCCTCATTGCCCGTGGTTTTGGCTGTGAGCTAGTCGAGTTGCCGCAGTCGGCGCGAACCGCGCCGCAGGCGGCGGCCGCTGTCGGCTGTAACGTTGCCCAGATTGCGAAATCGCTGGTGTTTCGCGGAAAGGTCACCGGTCGGCCGGTGTTGGTGATCGCCAGTGGCGCCAACCGGGTGAATGAGGCAGCTCTGGCAGAGCTTATTGCCGAGCCGGTGGATAAAGCCGACGCCGAGTTCACGCGTCACCACACCGGCTTCGCCATCGGCGGCATCCCGCCGACCTGTCATGTTGAACATTTGCAGACTTTCATTGATGCGGATCTGCTGCAGTACCCTGAGATATGGGCAGCAGCGGGCACGCCGCATGCCGTATTCAGACTGTCTCCCGATGATCTCAGGAAGATGACAGACGGCACAGTTGCGGCCATCAGCTGACCGTCGCGATCAGCCAGACGCGCCTGATGGTGACTACTTTACGTCGTCCTCGCGTTCTCGCTCGGTTGTTGTTGTCGCTTGGGGTTCAATAGGCGATGGCTCCGCCACAGGCCAGGGGTTGAAGGGAAAAGGCATTTCCTCGCTGTTGTAAGTCAAGAACAGGAAGATCTGGTAGACATAAGTGCTCAGTCCCTTGCCGAAGGCAAGCAAACGCCGGTTGTTTTCTCCGACAAACAGCACCAGAACGAACTGTAACAGCACGACCGCGACCAGTACGATCTCGGCGACGTTATAGATAACCGCAAACAGCACCATGTACAGCGCGCGCAACCAGGTGCCGCGCCGGGTAATATTGGATTTTACGGACGTGTTCATATCTTCTCCTCGTAAGCCTTGGCAGCAGGGGCGAATGTGTTATACCCGCGCCCTTGCCCGTGGCACAAGTAGCGTTTTTGGAAGCGCCGAACGACCATGATTCAAGTAACGCGTCATATCGCCATTGACGAGCGCGAGATCGAGCAGCACTTTATCCGCGCGTCAGGCCCTGGTGGACAAAACGTCAACAAAGTCGCCACTGCCGTGCAGATTCGTTTTGACGTCATCCACTGCCGTTCACTGCCGGACGAGGTCCGTCGCCGCCTGATCAGCCTGGCCGGGCGTCGCGTAACAAAGGAAGGAATACTCGTTATCGACGCGCGACGCTTTCGTACCCAGGAAAGAAATCGCCAGGATGCCATCGACCGTTTGCTCACGCTGATTCGCGCTGCAGCGGTGCGGCCCAAACGGCGCCGCAAGACCAAGCCTACGCTCGCCTCGAAGCAGCGTCGCCTGGAAGCAAAACGTCAACGTAGCGTAATCAAGCGTGGTCGCCGCCTTGTCGGCAGCAACGACTACTGATAACAGCTCAATTTTGGTCTCGGTATTTGCTTGCCTGTCGGGCGCCGTGCAATCCCCGGCGACGGGCGAGGGGACGCGCGGAAGTTGCCTAAAAGAAAGCGTTTTTCACGGCTGACAAACGGTCTTTGCATCCAGAGTGAAGCAGCTACAATAGTTGACAGAGGTACCTTGTTGCCTCCGTTTACAGATTGAAGATGTCAGGGGTGCAGTCATGACGGCTAAGCTTTCCACACCGCGAAAGCAGGCCGACGCCAAACCCGATAGCGATAAGCTCGACCGGGTTGTCGCACAAGCATTGCGGACGCGTGATAAGCGCCAGCAGAGCTATCGCGAGCTTGCGCTAAAAGTCCTTCCCTGGGTATGCGGTCGTTGCGCCCGTGAGTTTGCCCACGAAAACCTCCACGAGTTGACGGTGCACCACAAGGACCACGATCACGACAACAATCCTGCGGACGGCAGCAATTGGGAGCTGCTGTGTCGTTACTGCCATGACAATGAGCATTCACGCGAGCTTGACGCCTCGGCCGCGGGCACCGCGACACCTGGCAACGGCGGCACGCAGGCCGCCACCTACAAGCCGTTCGCGAATCTGAAGGAAATGCTTAAGGCGAACAAGAAGTAGACGCCACCAGCGAATTGTTTCAAGCGTATAGCCTTCACGCCCCGCCGGAACGCCGCGTAGCCCTTGCCCTGCGTGGTCATTGTTTGCCGCACACTGCAGGTCGCAGCACGCGCTACTCTGATTAGAGGTTCTGTTTACCTTCGATGACGACGGGATTATTACCCTGCCCGACGGGCGTGGGGATTACATCTCATCAAGGTGGGTCTGTTGTGCTCGACTTATATGGCTTCGACTTTTGTCACCAACTCTTCCAGTACCGCCGCCGGCAACGAGCCAGGCTGGGAAAATACGGGCTGCTGTTTATGGAAAACCATCAATGTGGGAATCGCGCGTATGCCATAGCGCGCGGCTAGCAGCTGCTGCTCGTCGACATTGACTTTGGCGAACAACGTTGCTGGGTGCTTTTGCGCTGTCGCTTCGTATATTGGTGCGAACGAACGGCACGGCCCGCACCAGGGGGCCCAGAAATCCACAATCACGGTGCTACGTGCTTTCAATGTCTCATCAAAGCCGTCGGCGGTGAGCGTAACTACTGCGCCTGCCTTACCGGGTGCTTTTGCTTCGGTCGATATATTGGTCATCGTATTTTTCTCCACGAACCTGCCTATCGATGGGGATGAGGGGCGGCCCTTTCAAGGGCGATATCAGCCGTCCGAGGGGTTCGCACCGGATGCAGCCGAGAATTGAGGCACCACAATGTCGGGCTGGGGTCCGCGGTATTGAATAAACCTGCCCGGTGTCGGTGGCCTATCAATTAGCTGTGGCCAGATCGTTTGCAGGTCCTTTTCGAAGACAGTCGCGGAGTCAGCCCGAGTCAGCAGCCAATCACCGCGTGCGATCTCAGCGGCCAGTTGTCCCGGTCCCCACCCCGAATGACCGATGTACAGGCGTAGCTCACTGCGGGCCTTGGGCTTCGTTAGCAACTGCTCGAGCGTCTCTCGGTCGACACTGAAGTAGACGTCATTCATGACCTGGCGCGCATGCTCAGGCGGCACGCCACTACGCGTCAGAAAAATGAGCACGTCCATGCCCACCGGTCCGCCAAAAAAAAGCGCGTGCCGCTCAGCATCAGGTGCTTGCAGATCCGGCAATACCCGGGACAACGGCACATCTGTAGGGCGATTGATGATGAGGCCCAGCGTTCCGTTGTCACTGTGTGCCAACAACAACACCACTGAGCGCTGAAAGCGCGGATCCGCCATTCCCCGTTTTGCCACCAGGAATACGCCCTTCTCAGGTGTCAGTGATGGCGACGGCAGCTCGCGTTCTTGCGGCAGGGACACCACCGCGGTATCGCCTACACTGGTCGCCGCCCCTGCGCAGAAGGCGACCAATAACAGGGTGGCGAGTGGCTTATGCATCGACATACGTGATTGCTCCCAGCAATCATTTTAGTGGAGAACGTCATGCGGCGCAGCAGCTGCTCAGGCGGTGAGCATGCCTACCACAGCGCCGGTCATGGACGTGGCGAGCGTGCCGGCGATGATGGATTTCAGGCCTAGCGCGACAATGTCGCCACGGCGCTCGGGCACCATGGTGCCCATGCCACCAACCATAATGCCGAGACTGCCGGGGTTGGCAAAGCCGCACATCGCATACGTGAGAATTAACCGGCTTCGTTCGCTTAGCGCTTCGGGCGGCAGTCGTGCAAGCTCCGTATAGGCGATCAATTCATTGAGCACGGTCTTGGTGCCCATTAGCGCGCCCGCTGTGAGTGCCTCGTTCATGGGCACGCCCATCAACCACACCAGTGGCGCCAGCAGGTAACCGAGCATTCGCTGCAATGTGATCGCCTTACCGTCCAATGCCGGCAGCAGTCCGAGTATCTGATTGAGCAGACTCACCAGCGCAACCAATACGATCAGCATGGCAACGATGTTCAGCAACAGTTGCACGCCCTGCAAAGTGCCTTTGGTGATGGCATCCATGCTGCTCTCGGCGGCCTGTGGTGGGCTCAGCGCGCCGGCCGTCGTTTCGCCTTCTGGTGGCACCATGAGCGCAGCCATAATGATGGCAGCCGGCGCACTGATAACGGAGGCGACGAGCAGATGGCCCAACGCATCGGGTATGACATCCCGCAGGATCGTCGCGTAGAGTATCATTACCGTTCCGGCAATGGTGGCCATGCCGCAAGTCATGATCATGAACAGCTCGCCGCGACTGGTGTCCTTAAGGTAGGGACGTACAAACAAGGGGGCCTCTACCATACCCACGAAAACGTTGGCGGCGACGCCAATGCCAACAGCGCCGCCGATGCCCATCGCCCTTTGTAGGACGTGCGAGCACCCCTGCACAATCGCCGGCAGTACGCGCCAGTAGAACAACAACGCCGATAGCGCGCTGATGACGAGCACCAGCGGCAACGCACGGAAAGCGAGGATGAAGCTTGTGCCGGCGTAGGACTCCTGAAACGGTAACGCTGCGCCCCCGAGGTAACCGAAAACAAAGGCAGTGCCGGCAGTCGTCGCCTTTTCAAGCGATAGCATGATGTCGTTGGCGACAAGAAACAGATGGCGGGACAACGGCAACTTTACCAGAATCACCGCGAGCGCCAGCTGTAGACCTAGGCCGGCGAGCACCGTTCTCCAAGGCACGCACCTGCGGTTTTCGCTCAGGAGCCAGGCAATGCCGATGAAGACGAGCAAACCAGCGGCGCTTTGCAGAATCGACATGATTTGTTGGCGTTTTGGTTCCGCGCGTGGCGCCCTGGCATATTCGCGCTTCGGGGGAAACCATTCAAGCTGCCCGACTAGGGACGCTTTCCTGGAATCCCTGCGACGACACCCAGGGCACGCTAACGTGACACTGTGCCTAGCCGTCGGGCGTAGGCAATTGCCGTCGGATAGACTCGGGTAAAGGCAGCGAGCGCCCGTTCGCGTAGTCCACCCAGACGATGCGCGCACTACCGGTCGCGTACAGTACCGCGTCGTCATCGGCGTCGCGTAGATCGTAGTAGCTCTCGAAGCTGCTGCGGCCAGGCACGCCACCGTGCATCTGTACCTCTAGCTGCGCCGGGTAGGTAATCGACCGATGAAACGTGCAGGTGGCGTTGGCGATTACAGCGCCGACGTTTGCACCGGTTCCTATGTCTCGGGCCCCTGTGCTCGCGAGCCAACTGACGCGCGCCTGTTCCATATAAACGAAATAGGCCGCGCTGTTGACGTGACCGAGCGCGTCCATATCGCCCCAACGCACGGCGATGGTCAGCGTGTGAAGTAGGACACGCACCTCTTCATCGACCGCCATTCGTTGTCTCCGGTTGAGT
>QKEI01000140.1 GCA_003251795.1 Candidatus Muproteobacteria bacterium | reverse complement strand
TTATCGTTCCAATGCGCAGTCACGCGTTTTTGAAGAGGCATTGCTAGACGCCAATATTCCTTATCGCGTCTACGGCGGCTTGCGCTTTTTTGAACGCGCCGAGATCAAAGATGCGTTGGCCTACCTGCGGTTAGTGGCAAGCCGTTACGACGACCCCTCTTTTGAGCGCGTGGCTAACGTGCCGACACGTGGCATTGGCAGTAAGTCAATCGAAGTAGTCCGCGAACGCGCCAAGGCAGCCGGCGGTTCGCTGTGGGAAGCAGCGCAGGCCTTGCTCGCCGACGGTGAGTTGCCGGCGCGTAGCGCCAATGCGCTGTCTGCCTTTCTCGCTCTGATCGATCGACTCGCGGTGGAAACGGCGGGCTTTGAGCTGGGCGATCTGATCGAGCACCTGTTACAGCGAAGCGGGTTGCTGGAGCACTACAAGAAAGAGAAGGGTGAGCAAGCCGAGGCACGAGTGGAAAACCTCGAGGAACTCGTGTCGGCGGCGCGCAACTTCCCTTTTCATGACGACACTGAGTTGACACCGCTCGACGCCTTTCTAGCGCACGCGGCGCTGGAGGCTGGTGAAGGCCAGGCGCGTGAATGGGAGGATTGCGTACAGCTCATGAGCCTGCATGCAGCTAAGGGACTGGAGTTCCCCCTGGTCTTCTTGGTGGGCATGGAAGAAGGGCTGTTTCCCCATCAGCGTTCGCTAGAGGAACCCGGACGTCTGGAGGAGGAACGCCGGCTCTGTTACGTTGGCATGACGCGCGCCATGCGCCGACTGTACTTGAGCTATGCCGAGGTACGTCGGTTGCACGGCGCCGAGCACTACACCAGCCCTTCGCGCTTTCTCGGCGAGATCCCCCCGGAATTGATCAAGGAGGTACGGGCGCAGCCGCACCTGGGACGTCCATGGCGTGCACCCCCGGTAGCGCTGCGAGCCCAGGTTAGCGCCGTCCCGCCGGGTATGCGCCTGGGCCAGCGCGTGCGCCACGAGAAGTTCGGCGAGGGCGTCGTCATGAGTTGCGAGGGCCGCGGCGAGCATGCGCGGGTACAGGTGAATTTTCAGGGGGCCGGCAGCAAATGGCTGGTACTGGCCTATGCTAAGCTGCAGCCGCTATGAGTCACCCCGGCCCCTACTGCCTTGGCGGTGTTTTTTTCGTCGCTTGCCACCATTCCCTTGCGCTAGCCGTGGTCTATAGTTAAGAGACAGGTGGAGATTCATCTCCTAACACTAAGAAACTAATGGATTTGCTGCAGCTGCTCCCACAGAGACTCCCAGGAGGATTTTAGCTTGAACGAGAGCCTAGCCTCTGCGGCCAAGGCGATGTTGGCGATCGTCGCCATCACCTTTGGTGTGGATTTCTTGAGCATGCTGATTCTCACTGGCCTGGGGCTGCTTGAGATGTCGCTGGTCGCCGGCATCGTCAGTAGCGCCGTGTTGTCACTCATTATCGCGCCGCCGATCTACTGGTTGGTGGCAGTGCCAATCAGGCGCGAATACGAGAAACGCCTGCAGGCCGAGCGGCGCGCGGCTGAACTTGGCGAGCAAGCGATCACCGATCCGTTGACACGCACACGTAACCGCCGCGGCATCACCATTGCCGTGCTTGAGGCGATGGCGCATGCGGAACGCTATGGCCATCCACTGTCCGTCGCCATGATCGATATCGATCATTTCAAGGAAGTCAACGACAGCTACGGCCACAAGGCAGGCGATCGCGTGCTCGAAGGCGTGGCGTCGATCCTGGTCGAGCATCTGCGCATGCCTGACAAGGTCGGTCGTTACGGCGGCGAGGAATTCCTGCTGGTGTTCCCGGAAACCGGCCTGGACCAAACGCACAAGATTGCTGAACGCATCCGTGCCGCTGTCAGCCGCTCCGAGTTCGATATTGGTGAGCAGAAGATCAAGCTCACGATTAGCATCGGTGCCACACTGTTCGAAAAGGCCGAAGACCTGGAACAGTTGCTGTCGCGTGCGGACCAGGCGCTTTACGAAGCCAAGCAATCGGGACGCAATTTGGTGGTAGCGAGAAAGGCGCGCTGATCCTGTCTAGCCCTAGCTCTCCAGCATAGCCTGCATCACGGCGCTCCAGGCAAGCGCTAGATTGGTGCGGTTGTAGCCCCCACCCCCCATAGCGATGATACGCCCCTGGCAGAACTCATCGGCGAGCACGCACAGTCGTCTGGCGGCATGAGCGTGAGCTGCCGGTGTGAACTGCATATGTGTGATCGGGTCACCCTTGATGCTGTCCGCTCCAGCCTGTAGCAGGATCATTTCCGGCTTGGCGGACCGCACGAACTCCTCGAGCTGCGGCCACGCCTGATGAAACGCGTGGTCGTCAGCCCCCGGCAGCATGGGGATGTTTAGCTTGCTACCTTTGGCGGCGCCCTTGCCGGTTTCGTGAGCGAATCCGGTGCCTGGATAAAGGAAGCGCCCGTCCTCGTGTATGTCGGCAAAGATGAGGTCAGGATCATCTTCGAAGGCATAGAACACACCGTCGCCATGATGAGCGTCGATGTCGACATAGGCGATGCGTTTAATACCGTACTGCTCGCGCAGCGTTTCGATGATCACCCCGGGGTCGTTAAAAACGCAGAATCCGGCGGCTGAGTCACGACGCGCATGGTGCAAGCCAGCGATCGGCAGCAGCACGCGCGGGTAGTCGCCCTGCATACTGTGCAGCACGCTGTTAAGGCCGGAACCGACGACGTAGGCCGCGGCTTCGAACACGCCCTTGAACGCCGGAGTGTCACCATAGTCCAGGTAGCCCGTGCCCGTGTGTGACAGTTGTTTGACACGATCGACATAGTCCTGCGTATGGAAGCGAAGCAGCTGGTCTTCTGCACAACTCGCAGGTGCTGCGATATGCGCCCGCTTATCGAGTCCCTGTTTTACCGCCTCGCGCCAAAACGCATCGAGACGGTCGGGACCGAAGGGATGGCCCTCGCCAAAACCGTAGCGTCCAAGCTCTTCGCCGACATACACCTGCATCAGCATGACGGGATTATAACGCCACCCTGCGTAACGAAGGCGCGTTCGTAGCACTGCACGGAATCGATCAGAATTGCTTGATTACCCACTGCGGGGGAACCACGTCGGAGGTAAAGGAGCGACGCCACTGTCCGGTACCATCCGGGTCTATGAGATAGTAGGGCTTGCCCTTTTGCGGTACGACTTTAATCATGTAGAGCTGGCCGTTTATGCGATACTCGTACTGCACCACTTCCGGCTTGACGACAATGGTAATCTCCGGCTCCAGGTATGTGTCGGCCGGTTCGGTGCCCTCGGAGGGCTGCTCGGGCACCAGTGGCGGTGGCTGCGCCAGCTCGTCGCTGCTTTTCCCTGCGCTGGGGTCGACAGCATCGGCCAGCACCTGTGATGCCGACACGCCCAGCACTGCAAGCAAGATCGCAAGAGGGATGTTATTTCTGATAAACAAATTTCGTCACCCGATGTTACTTGGAATACCCCCAGTCGTTATGCTCATGATATCCAAATATCGCCCGCTGTACCCGTCAGGGCTTGACGCACGGCAGGCATTGCCATGTCGCCGCGTGCGACGCTCGGGTAGCCCTTTGAAGTGGAGGTCTGTTTCTTGACGAAGCAAGAAGACGACGTGGCAGAGAAACCATTGATTCTGGTCGATGGTTCATCGTATCTGTACCGCGCGTTTCATGCCTTGCCCCAGTTCAGTAACTCGCGTGGCGAGCCAACGGGCGCGGTCTACGGGATGACCAACATGCTACGCAAGCTGCTGGGGCAATACGAGCCTACCCACATCGCCGTGGTGTTCGATGCCAAGGGCGAGACCTTTCGCGATCGGCTATTCGCCGAATATAAGGCCAACCGTCCGCCGATGCCGGCGGAGCTGGCACGACAGGTAGAGCCGATCCAGGCCATTATCCGCGCCATGGGCCTGCCGTTGCTCACGGTGGAGGGCGTGGAGGCCGACGACGTCATTGGTACCTTGGCGGCGAAGGCGCAGCAGGCGGGCATAGATGTACTGATTTCCAGCGGCGATAAAGATCTGGCGCAACTTGTAGGCGAACGCGTGAAGCTGGTCAACACCATGACGGACACCATTTATGACAGACAAGGAGTAATAGAAAGGTTCGGTGTCGCGCCCGAGGCCATAGTCGATTACCTGAGCCTGATCGGCGATTCCGTCGACAACATCCCTGGGGTGCCGATGGTCGGACCCAAGACCGCCAGCAAGTGGCTATCACAATACGGCTCGTTGGAGACGTTGATTGCCCATGCCGGTGAAATCAAAGGCAAAGTGGGCGAAAGCTTGCGTGCATGTCTACAGCAATTGCCGCTCGCGCGCCAGCTGGCGACAGTAAAGTGCGATGTAGCGCTGACACAAGAACCCGCGGATCTAAAGCGGGGCGTACCGGATCAGGGAAAACTGCGCGAGCTCTATGGGCGTTTTGAGTTCCAGTCGTTGTTGGCTGAGGTCGCGCACGCACCGCAAGCGCAATCATCGACAATCGACGGCACTGCGGGCGAGTACGAAATGATCAGCAGTACGCAGCAACTTGAGGCTTGGCTTGAACGCCTGCGCGGCGCCGAGCTCTTTGCCGTCGACACGGAAACCACCGATCTTGACCCAATGCGTGCCACGCTGGTCGGGGTTTCCTTCTCCGATCGCGCCGGTAATGGTGCCTATGTCCCGCTGGCACATGCCTATCCGGGCGCGCCAAGACAACTCGATCGCGACCGGGTGTTGAGTAGCTTGCGACCGCTACTCGAAGATACGCGGCAACAGAAGGTGGGACAGAATCTTAAATACGACATGCTTGTGCTTGGCCATTGCGGTATCACACTTGCCGGCATCGCCTTTGACACCATGCTGGAGTCTTACGTGCTCAACAGCACCGCTTCACGCCATGATATGGACAGCCTGGCGTTGAAATACCTTGGCTATAAGACGCTGAAGTACGAAGACGTGGCCGGCAAGGGCAAGGGGCAACTCAATTTCAGCGAGGTGCCTGTGGAACAGGCGACAACCTACGCTGCCGAGGACGCCGACATCACGTTACGCCTACATGAGCATCTATGGCCGCGATTGCAACAAACGCCCAAGCTGCAAGCGCTATTCAGCGATATAGAGATGCCGTTGCTGACAGTGCTCGCGGGCATGCAACGTACCGGCGTTAAGATCGACGCGCACATGCTGCGTACCCAAAGCGACGAGCTCGCCAAGCATATGTTCGAGCTCGAGCGCGAGGCACATGTGCTGGCTGGTCAGCCGTTTAATCTGGAGTCGCCTAAGCAGATTCAGGAGGTGCTGTACGACAAGCTCGGATTGCCGGTATTGAAGAAAACGCCAAAGGGTCAACCCTCCACAGCAGAAGACGTATTGCAGGAGCTGGCGTTGGATTATCCGTTGCCGCGGGTGATTCTTGACTACCGTGGGCTCAGCAAGCTCAAGTCGACGTACACCGACAAACTGCCCGAGATGATCAACCCCGAAACCGGGCGCGTGCATACTTCGTATCACCAGGCCGTTGCTGCTACCGGACGCCTGTCATCCAGCGACCCGAACTTGCAGAATATTCCGGTGCGCACACCCGAGGGACGGCGTATACGCCAGGCTTTCGTTGCTGAGCCAGGTTACAAGCTGATATCCGCCGACTACTCGCAGATCGAGTTGCGTATCATGGCACACATGTCCGGGGATACCGGACTGCAGCATGCCTTCGTTCAGGGTGAAGATGTGCACCGGGCTACGGCCGCGGAGGTTTTCGGTGTTTCCGTGGAACAAGTAACGGAGGATATGCGACGCAGCGCCAAGGCGATCAATTTCGGGCTGATCTATGGTATGTCGGCGTTTGGTCTTGCGCGTCAACTGCGCACTGATCGCAGCACTGCCCAGCAGTATGTGGATCTGTATTTTGCCCGTTATCCGGGTGTGAAGCAGTTCATGGACGAGACCCGCGCGCAGGCACGTGAGCAGGGTTTCGTGGAGACGATTTGCGGTCGACGACTCTACGCCCAGGACATCAATGCCAGCAATCAGGCGCGACGCCAGTACGCCGAGCGTGCGGCGATTAATGCGCCGATGCAAGGCAGCGCAGCCGATCTCATCAAGCTAGCGATGTTGGCCGTCGACCGTTGGATCGTCAGCGGCGCCGCCGATGTGAAAATGATCATGCAAGTACATGATGAGCTGGTGTTCGAGGTTGCCGCGGACGATGTGGAGTCTACGCGCGACGCCATCCGCCATTGCATGACTGCGGTGGCTACGCTGGCCGTGCCGCTGGTGGTGGACATAGGTGTAGGTGACAACTGGGATCAGGCGCACTAGCGGGCGCAGGCGGTGTAACCACACAAGTGGTGTCGCTATCGGCCGCGACGGGGAGCAGAACTTTCGGACGGGCAACGGGTCTACTGGTTCAGGCGGTCTGCGGACCGCCCGGCCCGTTCCTCCTCCCTGAGCGGGCTTGCCTGGAACGGTCTCCTTTTCGTTCCAGGAATGGTTAAGCCCCGGGCTCTCTCCCCTTGTTTGCCGGGGCTTTTTTTTGCACGTCTGGCGCCAGCCGCAGCCAGCTCGCCAATATGCCCCGAGCCTGGGCGAGCCCGTCGCGCGTATGGGCGGAAAACAATTGCACTGACACCCCTACTCCGAAGGCGAGTAACTCCGTCTTTAGCCGTCTCAAGGCCTCGGCATTGCTGCCGCGACCAAGTTTATCGGATTTGGCCAGCAACACATGCGTCGGGATCGCGTTATCCCGACACCAAGCCAACAGCGCCTTTTCCTGTGCGCCAGCTGAGCGGCGCACGTCGATCAGCAAAATCAGGCCGGCTAGCGAGCGCCGCGACTGCAAGTAACGACCAACCAGCCGTGTCCAGCGTCGACGAACGCTCTCTGGCGCGCGGGCGTACCCGAAACCGGGCAGGTCGAGCAGGCGGCGGCGCTCGTCGATTGCGAACACGTTGATCGCGCTTGTGCGCCCCGGGGTTTTGCTGGTGCGCGCCAGTCCCTTGCGGGCGGTGATGGTATTTATGGCGCTCGATTTGCCGGCGTTAGAGCGCCCGACAAAAGCGACTTCTGTGCCCGTGTCGGGCGGCAGCTGCGCTAGCTTGCTGGCGCTCAGGACAAAGTGGATATCGATGAAAGGATTGGCCAAAACAGCTCCGGAAAAATTGACCCGCTGAGGCGCTGTTGGTATATAGGACGCTCTTTTTAGCCTGCCCCGGAGCATAATCAGAGCGTTGCCAAGGTCTGCCAACGCGGTCGCGCAGGGCCGTGGCCGACATCGGCACTATAGCGCAGGTGCGGCATGCGGCGCGGCGTTGGCAGGCCCGCTGAGGAGGAAATCGAATGAGATACGCTGTTACAGTCGCCGTTGCCGTGTGGATGTTGGCTGGCGCGTTTGCGCAGGCGGCAGGCGACGCCGCCGCTGGCAAGACCAAGGCGCACGTCTGTGTAGCCTGCCACGGAGCAGAGGGTAACAGTGTCAACCCCGAGTGGCCGAAGCTCGCTGGTCAGCTACCTGCCTACATTGTCTCGCAGCTACAGAATTTCAAGCAGGGAGTACGCCAAAACCCGCTGATGGCGCCGATCGCCAAGGCGCTGTCGGAGCAGGATATGTTAGATCTGGCGGCTTATTTTGGCAGCCAAGAGCGCAAGCTGACCGGTGCGACTAACGCCGAGCTCGCCCAGCAGGGAGAGCACCTTTATCGTGGCGGTAACATGCAGAGCCAGATCGCCGCCTGCACGGGTTGCCACGGACCTACTGGTAGCGGTATTCCCCCGCGCTTCCCGCGCCTCTCGGGTCAACACGCCACCTACACTAAGCAGCAACTGCTGGCATTTAAGGCCGGCAATCGAGTGAGCGATGGCGACATTATGACCAGTATCGCCTTTCGCATGTCCGAGAAGGAAATCAACGCAGTTGCCGAGTACATCTCGGGCCTGCACTGATCTCGCTGGGAACCTCGTAGCCGACTCCCGCCTGCCGCACGCTGTCGGCGTATTGCGCCAGCGTCTGCCAGCGAAGCCCCTGGGACCTTACCAGTGAGCTGATATCACCTATTAAAATCAATGAGTTAGATAATAAGCATAGGCTGGCACGAGTATTGCCTCTTGTAAAGCAGGAAGGTTTGAGGTCGTCGCCCCAGGGGCGGCGAGTGCGACAAGAGGAGTTTACGATGCTCAGCCATATCGTCAGTCTGGTGCAGGATTACAAGCAGGAATACGGCTGCCGGCCCAATCTGCTCTATATGAACGAGACACACTATACCTACCTGCGTCAGGAAATGCCGGGCGTCAGGGATCATACCGACGTGGTTTCGATCTTGGGGATCGACATCGCGCTCAGCGAGATGGCTGTCAGGCCGCATGTAGCGACGGTACGCTACACGGACGAAAACATCCTCGTCAGTTAACCGCTTTACCTAACTGCGTGTGGGGCGCACGCCGGGCCGGGGTCCAACCCCGGCCTGTTTTTTTTCAGCACTGCCTAAGTACATCCGAGGCGGCCGCCAAGGTCGCCTCAATGTCGGCCTCGGTATGCGCCCCCGACACAAAACCTGCCTCAAAGGCGGAGGGCGCAAGATAGATGCCGGCGGCCAGCATGCCATGGAAAAAGCTACGGAAACGTTCGACGTCACAACCCATTACATCCTGCAAGTGACTGACCGTAGGGGAGGTCGTGAAGAATAGGCCAAACAACCCGCCGATAGCGTGCGTGGTCAACGCCACGCCCGCCTGCCGTGCGCACTCGCCAAGTCCTTGCGTTAGCGTTGTCGCTCTCGCACTCAGCCTTTCGAAAAACCCGGGCACTGATATTTCCTTCAAGGTGGCCAGCCCGGCGGCCATGGCAACAGGGTTACCGGACAGCGTGCCTGCCTGGTAAATGGGTCCATCTGGTGCCATGCAGTCCATAATGTCTGCGCGACCACCGAAGGCACCAACGGGTAAACCGCCACCGATGACTTTGCCGAGGATGGTGAGGTCTGGGGCGATGCCGTAATGCCCCTGTGCGCCGTGTAGGCCAACACGAAAACCGGTAATGACCTCGTCGAAGATCAGTAGCGCCTCGTGGGCGCTACAGAGCTCGCGCAATCCTTCGAGAAACCCTGGGCGCGGCAGTACGCAGTTCATATTGCCGGCAACAGGCTCGACGATTACGCAAGCAATCTTGTCTGCGAACTCACTGAATGCCCGCCGAACCTGATCGATATTGTTGTACTCGAGCGTCAGCGTACAGGCCGCGAGCCCGGCAGGTACGCCGGGTGAGGTGGGCACGCCTAGGGTGAGGGCACCGGAACCGGCTTTCACCAATAACGAATCGCAATGTCCGTGGTAGCAGCCCTCAAACTTCATGATCAGATCGCGACCGGTGAAACCGCGCGCCAAGCGGATGGCGCTCATGCTCGCCTCGGTGCCTGAGTTCACCATGCGCACCTTTTCAATCGAAGGCAGCAAGCTACAAAGCAACTCAGCCATTTCGATTTCCAGACGCGTGGGCGCCCCAAAGCCGAGACTCTGCCCGGCCTGTCGCTGCACCGCCTTTACTACGCTTGGATGCGCGTGGCCTAGGATCATCGGTCCCCAGGAACCGAGATAGTCGATATAGCGCCTGCCGTCTTCATCCCACAAATAGGCGCCCTGTCCGCGGGCGATGAATAGCGGCTCGCCGCCGACGCCCTTAAACGCACGTACCGGCGAGTTCACGCCGCCCGGGATATGCCGGCGCGCCTGCGCAAATAGCGCACTCGATTTGCTGTTCATGTCATAGTTCCTGTTTCGGTTCCCTGCCGCGCTCATGCTGAGCGGGGTGCAAACAATGCCGCGTAACGCCCCGCTGCCGCGCACACGTCGACCTGCGCGAATAAGCCCTGAATCACCGCCACGGCGTCGGCACCGGCAGCAACTAAGGCGCCGCCATTTTCCGGCGTGATACCGCCGATCGCAACAATGGGGATACGTAGTCGTTGCCTGGCCTCGCGCAATAGTTCGAGGGTCGCGCGCTGCGCTGCCGGTTTCGTCGCTGACGGGTAGAAACTACCAAAGGCCACGTAATCCGCACCTTCAGCGGCGGCGCTCAATGCGCGCTCGAGCTGGTTGTAGCACGATATGCCGACGATCGCTTGTGACCCCAGACGTCGACGTGCCTGCGCCAGCGGCGGATCCTCGCGACCCAGATGCACTCCGGCGGCGACGACGCTGTGTGCCAGCTCGACGTCATCATTGACGATCAACGGTACGCCATGGTGTTTGCAAAGCTGGGTGAGCCTCGCGGCCTGCTCGAGGCGGCTACTTGATTGCGGGGACTTATCGCGATACTGGACGACGGTGGCACCGCCAACAATTGCCTGCGTGACCGCCTCCAGTAGGCACGCGGGCTCAAGCTGCGCCATGTCGGCAATAGCGTAAAGTCCAGCGATTGCCGCTTTAGCCATCGACGTCCCCGCTTACGCCGGTTTTCGAAAGTGCTTGGGGCTCCTTCATCTCCTTCACAAGGACAACGTGCATCATAGAGCAGTTTACCGGAGGCGACTGCTGCAGTCCCGTCGCAGGCGGCGCTACGGCGCATCCACCCCCCAGCGTTTGAAGCAGGCTGGAAACATGCGAAAATGTGTCTCACAGGCTGCGCGCGTGTATCCGGCCGAACACCGCAATGGATCAGAGTACATCAACCAAAGTCATGAAGAGCTACATGTGTGTGGTCTGCGGCTTCGTTTATGACGAAGAGCAGGGTTTGCCGGAGGACGGCATTGCCCCTGGCACGCGCTGGGAGGATATCCCCGAAACCTGGACCTGCCCCGACTGCGGCGCGAGCAAGGACGAGTTTGAGCTAATCGAAATCTGAAGAACTCCCGATACAGCCTGTATCTGGCCTACACTTTGTTTGTCCGGTTCGGACACCGCTCGCGCTGCTGGCGTTGCCGGCTATGGCGCGAGCGCGATCACGTTAGGTCTGCGGGGAGGCCATGGAACGAACCGACTCAGGGACAGGCGGGTGCACTAATATGGGACAGGTTGCGTCTTGACCGTTAGTAGACGGGTGTACGTAGTGGACGGCGCGCGCACGCCCTTTCTGCGGGCGGGCGCCGAGCCCGGCCCCTTCAGCGCCGCCGATTTGGCGGTTGCTGCCGGTCGTCCCGTGTTGGCGCGTCTAGCGGCGCCTGCCACCAGCATCGATGAGGTCATTGTCGGCACGGTCATTGCCGCAGCCGATGAGGCGAATATCGCGCGCATCATCGGCCTGCGTCTTGGCTGCGGTAGCGCGGTGCCCGCATTCACTGTGCAACGCAACTGCGCATCAGGGTTGCAGGCGGTCGCGTCCGCGCGCGAACGCATCGCACTCGGCATGTCGGAGATCGTGCTGGCAGGAGGCACCGAGGCCATGAGCCGCGCGCCGGTGCAGTGGAACGCCGCCATGGTCAGGTGGCTAGCCATGTTCATGCGTGCGCGCAGCGTGCTCGGACGCGTAAGGGCGCTCACCGCATTTCGCCGCGCTTACTTGAAACCGGTGTTCACCCTACTGTTGGGCCTTACCGATCCACTGGTGAAGTTGTCGATGGGTCAAACGGCAGAAGTACTAGCGCATCGTTTTGCCATCAGCCGAGAGCAACAGGATGCCTATGCCTTGCAGAGTCATGCCCGCCTGGCAGCGGCGTTTGATGCGGAGTGCATGCAACCCGAAGTGGAGACGCTCTACGATACCCGCGGCGGTTACTACCAAGAAGACACTGGCCTGCGCCGCGAGGGCAGCTTAGCGCAGCTGGCCAAGCTCAAGCCGGTATTCGATCGCCATTACGGCTCCGTTACCGCCGGCAATAGCTCACAAGTGACCGATGGCGCTGCCATGCTTGTGTTGGCGAGCGATGCGGCGGTCAAACGTCATCGGCTGCCGGTTCTCGGCGAGTTGCTGGATCATAGTTGGGCAGGTGTTGATCCACGGCAGATGGGACTGGGACCGGTGCATGCTGTTGCCCAGTTGTTACAGCGAAATAACCTGAAAATGCGCGACCTAGCGCAGATGGAGCTTAACGAAGCGTTCGCTGCCCAGGTGCTGGCATGTCAGGCGGCCTGGGACAGCCAGACCTATGCGCGCGACGAGCTTGGGCTGAACAAGGCGCTCGGCAGCATCGACCCCGAACGCCTCAATCCCGAAGGCGGCGCGATTGCCTGCGGTCATCCAGTCGGTGCCAGCGGCGCACGCTTGCTGCTGCACTTGCTGTGCTCGTTGCGGCGGAAAGGCGGTGGGCTCGGCGTCGCCTGCTTGTGCATCGGCGGCGGTCAAGGGGGGGCAATGCTGGTGCGCGTGGAAGAGACCGGGACATGAAGCATTGGCAGCTCGAAGCGAGCGGCGAACACTTGGTCGCCACGCTCGATGTGGTCGGCTCATCAGCCAATATGCTGTCGCATGAGGTGTTGCAGGAGCTCGATGAGCTCTTGGCTGAGCTTGAGCAACGCAGCGCCAGCGGCCTCATTATTCGTTCGGGCAAGCCTGGCGGTTTCATAGTCGGCGCCGATGTGCGCGAGTTCGGTCAGGTCCATGACGCGCCGCAGGCAGCAGAACTGGCGCGCGCTGGCCAGCGGGTGTTCAATCGGCTGGCGGCACTGCCAGTTCCCACGGTTGCGCTGATCCACGGCTATTGCCTGGGGGGCGGACTCGAGTTGGCGCTTGCCTGCCGGTTCCGGGTCGCCCGCGATGACGACAGTACTCGTCTCGGGCTGCCCGAGGTGCGCCTTGGTATTCATCCAGGGTTTGCTGGCACCGTGCGTCTGCCGCCTTTGATCGGGGCGCTGCCGGCGCTCGATTTGATGTTGAGCGGGCGCACGCTCGGGTCACGACAGGCGCAAAAGCTCGGGCTCGTCGATGAGGCGGTACCGGAGAGACACTTGCTCGATGCGGCGCGTGCGCATGTGGCGAAACGTCGCCGCCGCAAGGCGCCGTGGCTACGACGCTTACCGGGCTGGTGGCCGCTGCGTGCGTTTGTGTATCGACGCGTCCTGCGGCAGTTACAGAAAAAGGTCAACGCTGATCATTACCCCGCCCCTTACCGCATACTGCAGTTGCGTAAGATGCGTGCCAACCAAGAGCAGGAAGCAATTTCGCTAGGCGAGTTGCTGGTTAGCCGTACCAGTCGCAATCTGGTACATGTGTTTCTACTGGGCGAAGAGTTGAAGCGGCGGGGGCGCACACATGCACATGACATTGAGCGGGTGCACGTGATTGGCGCTGGCGCTATGGGTGGTGACATCGCTACCTGGGCCGCCTACAAGGGCTTTAGCGTGAGCCTGCAGGATCAAACGGCGGAGCTGGTAGCGCGCGCCCTGAAACGGGCACACGCGTTTTTTCAGAAGCGGCTCAAGGAACCACGCGCCGTACAACAGGCCATGGACCGACTTATGCCGGATGTAAGCGGCAACGGGGTCAGGCGTGCCGACCTGATAATCGAGGCGATCGTCGAGGATGTCGGCATCAAGCAAGCGGTTTTTCGCAACATCGAGCAGCAAGCACCGGCAAGCGCGGTGCTCGCGAGCAATACCTCGAGCATCCCGCTGGAAGAATTGGCGGGCACGTTGCGCGACCCTTCGCGTCTGGTTGGATTACATTTCTTTAATCCCGTGGCCAAAATGCAGCTGGTCGAGGTTGTGCACGGTTTGCAGTCGGCACCAGCAGCACTTGAGCGCGCGTGCGCTTATGCGGTTGCCATCGACAAGCTGCCACTGCGAGTGAAGAGCAGCCCTGGGTTTCTGGTTAACCGTATTCTGATGCCGTATCTGATGGAGGCCATGACTATGGTCGAGGAGGGCGTTGCAATATCGGCGATCGATCGTGCGGCGACTGATTTCGGTATGCCAATGGGTCCGATTGAACTCGCCGATACGGTAGGACTTGATATCTGTTTGTCCGTAGCCCGGGAATTGGCCGGACCGCTCGGGGTCGCGGTTCCGGACAAGCTGTCTGCCATGGTTGAGCAGGGTCAGCTCGGCAAGAAAAGCGGCAGAGGTTTTTATCGCTACGATGCAAAAGGCCGTGCCAGGCGCGATACTCGCGTGCGGCCGAACGATATCCCCATAACCGAGCGGCTCGTGCTGCGTGTGTTAAACGAGGCGATGGCTTGCCTACGTGAGGGGGTCGTGCAGGACGCCGACGCCATCGACGCCGGTATGGTCTATGGCACGGGTTTCGCTCCGTATCTCGGCGGTCCTATGCGCTATGTCGAGAGTATGGGAGAAACCGGTATCAGTCACAGCCTTTATAGGCTATCCGAAGAATACGGGGAACGCTTCACGCCCGATGCCGGTTGGTCGCAAGCGGACTTGCTGGTGCGCGCCAGCAGCATCTAGCGTCTGTTTGGCGAGGGCATTGTTCTTTATAGATACCTGATCGCGAAGTAGTTGGTTACTAGGTGCATCGTATTATCGGTAATGATTACCAGCCATGCCGCCATCCACGGCGGTGTGCTTGCCGCGTAACCTGAATGGGTCAGGTAGTCGCGCCAATGATCGGGGTCACCAGCGATGTTTTTCGCGATCGTCACGTAATGGGCGAGCCGGTAGCGATCGATCAAGGCATGGGTAAAGCAGATGACTCCCAGCGCCCAGGGCGAGCGCGTAATGAAGACAAACGGTAGCGTGTAGACCAGCGCGTGCACTAGAGCTACCGACCACGACCTGACCTTGTGCTCGGCCATGTGACTGGTCTGCAAGACATAGTCCCCGACCAGATGTGCCAGCAGCTGCTCCATCGTTCCCCCTCCCCCGCTCATCCTTGATGCCCGCCATGCAGCGCGCTGAGTTTCTGTCGTTCAAGTATGGCCCAGAACCGCTGAGCCCGGTACCGCTGGGCGTTCAATGGTTAGCGCACGATCTTGATTTTGGCGCCGGGCTGCGGTTCGCTACTGGGGTAGCGGTCATTGATCAGGCGCAGCATCCGTTCCGGATAGTTGGGGATCGGCGAGTCCTTGCCGAGCTCAGCAAAGCTAGTATGCGCACCGGCAGTGATGATCTTTATGTGCAGGCCGTCGGCGAGCTTGCGCTCAGGGTCGGTTAACGCATGAAAGCTACGAGCAGTGTCGAGGTACAAGGGATCATAGCGCGTGAACTCCTCTTCGGTGCTGGCTGCAGCATAGAATACATAGGCCTTATCCCCGAAGTACAGCACGGTGACGCGCGTATCGACTGTGTGCGCAAGCGACGTACCAAACGCCCAGGGTAAGCGCGTCAGCGCGGTGTAGCTCGGAAACCCAGTGCCCGGAAGCTCGGCGGCCTGGTGCAGCTCTTTGAGCTTGAGGCGTTGCTCCAGGAACTCGCGCGGCGCAATACGCCGGTTCAAGTCCTGTAACCGCACGACCATTCTCGCGCTATCGTGCCTGTTAACCGCAACCAGGCGATCCGGTTGATTTTCGATGCGCCATCCTTCGGGAAAGCGCAGCGCAATGCCAAGATGCTTGTGGTAGAACTTGTTGCCATAGCGCACCCCTTGCTTGACGCTGTCGCCGAAGACGACACCGTCGAGCTGTGCCAGATACTCGGCGCGACCCGTGTTCGGGTTGCGCGCCTTATTTGGTTGCGCGCCTTTCACCACTTGTTGCAAACGTTGATCGTTGCTCGGATGCGTAGCGAACACGCCGTGATAGACATTGGGTTCGCGCCCTTCGAGCTTGGCGCGCTCTACCTCGAACTCCTCTTGGTTCTTGAGGACCTGTAGCACCTCCAGCATGGCATCGGGGTCGTAGCCGGCGAGCGCCGAGTACTCGGCACCAAGCTCGTCGGCTTGCAGCTCGTGCTCGCGACCATAGCCGCGCACCAACGCTGTGCCGAGCACATTGAACAAAGTGGAGCCAGCCTGGCTGCCGACCTGGGGTACGAAGATGGCGCCGATGGTATAACCGATCTGTGCCGCCATCGCGGTTGTGTACTGGCGTACGGCATGCCTTGCAGTTACGTGGCCGATCTCATGGCCGAGCACCGCCGCCAACTCGGCCTCGGAGTTTAGGTAAGCCATCAGCCCGCGCGTTATATAGACGTAGCCGCCCGGTAGCGCGAAGGCATTGACCTCAGGGCTGTCAAGCACGGTAAAGCGATAGAACAGCTCTGGACGATGACTGAGACCGGCCAGCTTTTCCCCTACCCGCTGTACGTACGCCTGCAATTTCGCATCATCGTAGACGCCGTATTCCTTGCGGATCTCCGGATCTGCCTGGCGACCGACGGTTATTTCTTTTTCTTCGGACATCAAGGCGACTTCTTTCTTGCCGCTCACCGGATTGGTTGCACAACCGGATAGCATAGTTAGCAGCAGTAACAAGATCGGCAGGGCGTGTCGCAGCATGGTGTTTCAGCGTTTCACACTCAATTCTCTTAATGTAGCAAACTCAGCATACTCGGGTGGTGCACGCGCAACTGCAGGTTGCCTCCATAGTTGGTGATCCAACCCCGGGCGATAAGTCGTTGACCCACCAGGTTCTCAGGTTTGCCGTTGAAATATCGTAGATCTTTTAGGGGCAGCAACAGATGCAGCCGCGGCGTCATTACCAGGTGGACATACTTTTTGCTGCGCCAGACATCTTCAACGCGACCGATGACGAAGCGAAAACCGCTGTCGCTCGCACGCAAGTGCTCGGCCGCTACGGGCTCATAGTAAACCATGCCCCAGATACCGCGCTTGTTGGTACGTGCCAACTCCTCGGCTGCTGCGTAGGCCTGTTGGCGATCGAGATTAGGTGGGATGGCGACGCGCACGGCCAGGCCCGAACTCAACAATAGTTCCTGGACACTGCGGCCATCCGCTAGATTCACGTGCGCCAGTACTCGCCCGTAGTGGTCGTGCGTCTCGTGTCCAAGCCTGAGTTCCACGGTCTTACCGCCGACCAAGTGCTCGAGCGCGCCGCGCGCGGCGCGCGACAACGGTTGATCAGGAACCCCATCCTTGCCGATCTCTGGGGCGTTGATCCCGATAAGGCGCACATGGCGCTGATCGGCAAGAATCAGGGTGTCGCCGTCGAGCACATAGGCAACCTGCGCCTGCAACTGGGTTGCAGGTTGCAAACTTGGTGCTCGCGCTGCTGCAGGGTCAAGCGGTAGCCAGAGCACAAACAGCAACGCTGGCAGGGCGCCACGCCCAACCTGGCGAAGCCGAGCAGAACTCACAGGCTATTTATTGAGGCCGTACTTCTGGCGGAATTTTTCCACGCGCCCGGCGGTATCGACAATTCTTTGCTTACCAGTATAGAACGGGTGGCAAGCGGCACAGACATCGATCTGCAGATCGCGACCGGCGGTGGATCGGGTAGTAAAACTGTTGCCGCAGGAGCACGTGACTTTAACTTCCTTGTACTCGGGGTGAATACCGGGTTTCATGGGTTTGACCTCCTGCGATTCTGCTACCAGCGGGGGCTTAACGAGTACAGTGCAGCGCTGGGCCGCGTAGTCTAAGCAATATTCCGAGCGCTCACAAGTCGGATCAGCGCTTCATGGAGTCGAAGAACTCGGCGTTATTTTTGGTTGCCTTTAGTTTTTCCAGCAGAAATTCCGATGCCTCCAACTCATCCATCTGGTTGAGTAACTTCCGCAGCAACCAGATCTTCTGCAGTAGAGCGGGCTCTATTAACAACTCCTCCCGGCGTGTGCCCGAGCGGTTGATGTTGATGGCAGGGTAAACGCGGCGTTCAGCCAGACGTCGGTCGAGGTGGATCTCCATGTTACCCGTACCCTTAAATTCTTCGTAGATCACTTCATCCATCTTCGATCCGGTGTCAATCAAGGCGGTTGCCAATATCGTCAGACTGCCTCCCTCCTCAATGTTACGTGCCGCGCCGAAAAAGCGCTTGGGACCCTTGAGTGCGTTGGCATCCACACCGCCCGTCAGCACCTTGCCCGACGCCGGTGCCACCGTGTTATAGGCGCGCGCCAACCGAGTGATCGAGTCCAGCAGGATGACGACGTCGCGTTTGTGTTCGACTAAGCGCTTGGCCTTTTCGATCACCATCTCGGCGACCTGCACGTGGCGCGCAGCCGGTTCGTCGAAGGTCGATGACACTACCTCGCCGCGCACGGAGCGCTGCATCTCTGTCACTTCCTCCGGCCGTTCATCGATGAGCAACACGATCAAGAAGATATCGGGACAGTTGGCGGTGATGGCATGCGCTATATGTTGCAGCATTACAGTCTTACCGCTTTTCGGGGATGACACCAGCAGGCCGCGCTGACCCTTGCCGATGGGGGCGATGATGTCGATCACGCGCGCAGTCAGGTTCTCGGTCGATTCGTTGTCCCGCTCGAGCGGCATGTGCTCGTCCGGATGCAGCGGCGTAAGGTTCTCGAAAAGAATCTTGTTTTTGGCTTCGTCAGGGGTCTGGTGATTGATCTCCTCGACCTTCAAAAGCGCGAAGTAACGTTCCGATTCTTTGGGCGGGCGAATATTGCCCTTTACGGTATCACCGGTGCGCAGGTTGAAGCGGCGTATCTGGCTCGGGCTAACGTAGATATCGTCGGGACCGGCAAGGTAAGAAGCGTCAGCCGAGCGCAAGAAACCGAAACCGTCTTGTAACGTTTCAACCACGCCCTCGCCTATGATGTCCTCGCCTTTCTTGGCGTGGGCCTTGAGGATGGCAAAGATCAGGTCCTGTTTGCGCATGCGCACGCCACCCTCCACATCGAGGGCGACGGCCATATCCACCAGCTCAGCGGCTGGTTTTTTCTTCAATTCATGAAGATTCAACATAATGAAGCGATATTCGATTACGTCATTACTGCCCGACACATTGGGGACAGGTGTCCGGTGCGGACGTTCGGGAATCGAATGGGATCGTTTAGCTGAGAGTGATGCTGTCGGAAATTATTCAGCCTTACCGAGGTACATTAGCACCTGTGACACATGACGTCTAGTCCAGAATTCGTGCAAAGCCGGCCTCACAGATTGCCGTCAAGAAAGGCCGACAGCTGAGACTTCGATAGGGCCCCCACCTTGGTTGCCTCCACGTGACCATTCTTAAACAGCATCAGGGTCGGTATGCCACGGATACCGTATTTAGGGGGCGTATCGGGGTTCTCATCGATATTGAGCTTCGCCACCTTCAGGCGGCCGCTATACTCGGTGGCGATCTCCTCGAGCACCGGGGCGACCAACTTGCACGGGCTGCACCATTCCGCCCAATAATCGACGAGCACGGGGCTATCGGACTTGAGCACCTCGTTCTCAAATGACTCATCTGTAACATGCACGATCCCTTGACTCATGATTCAATCGTCTCCATATAAGTCGTATTGCGCGCTTAACAAGCGATAATCAAACTGATGCCCAAGGGGCTATACTGAGGTGCGAGGGACCATATTTGAGCCGAAGATGATGTCTGGTGCAAGCGTGCTACGATGCCTGCCTGAATACCCGCCGGTGCACGATCCATACCCGTTCTCGTGACAATAGTGAATGTAATTTGGCGGTTGCGGCACTTCATGCGCCGATCGCTTCATATTGAATAACGCTTGACATGGAAAGCAAAGAGACGTCATTTGCCAGCCTTGATTTGCCCGACGCGCTGAGGCAGGGGCTCGCCGAGATCGGCTTTCGCGTCTGTACGCCGATTCAGGCACAAACCTTGCCCCTGGCGCTGGCGGGGCACGATGTGGCGGGACAAGCGCAGACCGGTACCGGTAAGACCGCCGCGTTTCTGCTCGCCACTTTTAACTATCTGCTGACTCACGCACCGCTCCCTGAACGTCAGGCAGCGCAACCGCGTGCCTTGATTCTCGCGCCTACGCGCGAGCTGGCCGTGCAGATACACCGGGACGCACAGGCTCTGGGTAAGCACGTCAACCTGCGACTTGGCCTCGTGTACGGCGGGACGGGTTATGAGTCCCAGCGCAACGAGCTCGCCCGCGGTGTAGATATTCTGATCGGTACGCCAGGGCGCCTGATTGACTATTTCAAACAGCATGTTTTCGATCTCAAGGCCATTCAGGTAGTAGTGCTGGACGAGGCCGACCGCATGTTCGATTTAGGTTTCATCAAGGACATTCGCTACCTGCTGCGACGCATGCCACCACTAACGCAGCGTCTGGGGATGTTGTTTTCAGCCACGCTGTCCTACCGAGTGATGGAGCTTGCCTACGAGCATATGAACAACCCCGAGTTCGTGCGCATTACTCCGGACAAGAAGACCGTCGACCAGGTGCAACAGCTCATCTATCATCCGGCCAACAGCGAAAAGATCTCGCTGCTCATCGGGTTGCTGCGACACATGGATCCTGTGCGCACCCTGGTGTTTACCAACACCAAAGGCATGGCCGAGCGTCTGGGCGCTTGGTTACAGTGCAATGGCTTCAATGCCGCGGCGCTGACCGGCGACGTACCGCAGCCGCAACGCCTGCGCTTGCTACAGCAATTCACTCAAGGTGAATTGCCCGTGCTCGTCGCTACCGATGTTGCCGCCCGTGGGCTGCACATCCCCGATGTCAGTCACGTGTTCAATTTCGACCTGCCGCAAGATGCTGAAGATTATGTACACCGTATCGGCCGCACTGCGCGTGCCGGTAGCAGCGGCGACGCCATCAGCCTAGCCTGTGAGGATTATGCCTATTCGCTGATTGACATCGAAAAATTCATCGGCCACAAGATTCCAAGAGCGAACATAACGCCGGACTTGTTGGCGCAGGTGCAGCCGCCCGCCAGGCAGGCGTCGCGGCCGGCAGGGCGGGCAGGCAGGCGTGGTCGTGGCGAAGATACGAAAACGAGAGCCAACCGGCCACCGCGCCGACGAGAAAAGCCAGCGCAGCGAACCACAGCACCGACGAGCGAGCGGCCGCCACAGGTAGCCCCCCGGGCAACGCCAAAACAGACACACTCCCGCCGACAAGGGAGTAGCGCACGCGCACGGCATGGCGGCAAGCCGGTTGTGGGATGAAGGTGCCGCCGTGTAGCGGCGTTTCCAGCGCAGACGGCAGTCCCAGCAGCCGTACGCGCTAGAGTCGCTGTCCTTGCCGTTTTCTGGGATTCGTGTCAGATTCTTTCTGGATCGACCGTCGCTTCAATTTGTCTGAGGCGAAGCTCAGGCCAGCTGCAGGCCCTGTAATCGATTAAGGTAATTCTCGCGCATGATCCGACGCCTTCGTCTGGCATTTTTCTTTCTCCTTCTCGCTTCACCACTTGTGCTGCTGGGCAACACCCAGCAAGACGTTTCGCAAGTGGTGCTGTTGACCATCAATGGCCCGATCGGTCCGGCCACCGCTGACTACGTGCATCGTGGCCTGAATAAGGCCAGTGACTTGAACGCGGCCTTGGTGGTATTGCGTATGGACACGCCCGGCGGCCTCGATACGGCGATGCGCAGCATTATCAAAGACATCCTCGCATCACCTGTGCCAGTAGCTGCTTTCGTGGCGCCAAGCGGTGCGCGCGCCGCCAGTGCAGGCACCTACATACTCTACGCGAGCCACGTGGCAGCGATGGCGCCGGCGACCAACCTTGGCGCGGCGACCCCGGTGCGCATCGGTGCACCGAGCGGCGTGCCGCAACAACCAGAGAAGGACGAAAAAGACAAGGGCGAGCAGAAACAGGCGGAACCTGAAAAGAAGGGCGAGGATAAACAAGCGGAAAAACCCGCCGCACCCGCCAAGTCGCAGGATGCGATGGAGAAGAAAATCGTCAATGACGCCGTCGCCTATATCCGTGGTCTCGCCCAGATGCGCGGGCGCAACGTCGAGTGGGCAGAGAAGGCGGTACGCGAGGCGGTCAGTCTGCCGGCTGAAGAGGCGGTGAAACTCAAGGTAGCTGACCTCATGGCCAACGACGTGGCCGACCTGCTGGATAAGGTCAATGGTCGCAAGCTCGAGATGAAAAGTGGCACGCTGGAGCTCAAGACCAAGGGGGCAGTGGTCAAACATGTCGAACCCGACTGGCGCAACCGCTTGCTCTCTGTTATTACCGATCCAACCATCATACCGATCCTCATGATGTTGGGTGTGATGGGGCTATTGTATGAGCTGTTGAATCCGGGTTTCGTCTTGCCAGGTGTCATCGGTGGTATCTGCCTGCTGCTTGGCCTATACGCCGTGCAGGTGCTGCCGGTGAACTATGCCGGCCTGGCCCTGATACTCTTGGGGATCTTATTTATGATTGGCGAGGCATTTGCGCCGAGCTTCGGTGCATTGGGTATCGGCGGCGCTATCGCGTTCGTCGTCGGCTCGATCATGCTGATCGATACCGAACTGGAAGGCTATGGCGTGTCGTGGCCAGTGATTATCACGGTTGCTATCGTTGGTGCCGTGGTCTTCGGTGGTGTTGCCACGCTTGCACTTAAGGCACGCAACCGTACCATCGTTACCGGACAGGAAGAGATGTTGCAAAGCATTGGCGAGGCACTCGAGTCATTTAAGACAGAAGGGCGAGTGCGTATACACAGTGAAGATTGGAGTGCTCGATCGAGTGCTCCGATTAAACGTGGCCAGAAGGTCAAGGTTATCGGCATGGAGGGGTTGGTGCTGATCGTTGAACCTGTGGGTCCTGAGGAGGGTTGAGATGGGTGGTCTAATATCGTCGTCATTCGTTCTTGCGCTAATTGTCATTCTGATATTCTCTGCGATCCGCATCTTGCGCGAGTATGAGCGTGGTGTCGTGTTCATGCTCGGTAGGTTTTACAAAGTCAAGGGACCCGGCCTGATTATCATCATTCCGGGAATTCAACAGATGGTGCGCGTGGACCTGCGCACGATCGTAATGGATGTACCTTCACAAGATGTGATTTCGCGTGACAACGTCTCCGTCAAGGTCAACGCGGTGGTCTACTTCCGCGTGGTCGAGCCGAAGAATGCAATCATTCAGGTGGAAGATTTTTTCGCCGCCACCAGTCAGCTCGCGCAGACTACGCTACGCTCTGTGCTGGGTAAGCACGAACTCGATGAGATGTTGGCCGAGCGCGATAAACTGAATGCCGATATCCAGCACACGCTCGACATTCAGACCGACGTTTGGGGAATCAAGGTGAGCGCGGTCGAGATCAAACACGTGGACATCGACGTGACCATGGTACGCGCCATTGCCAAACAGGCAGAGGCCGAGCGCGAGCGGCGCGCCAAGGTGATTCATGCGGAGGGTGAGTTGCAAGCGGCGGACAAGTTGGTACAGGCCGCACAGTTGATCAGCACGCGCCCGGAAGCGCTGCAGCTGCGCTACCTGCAGACACTCGTCGAGATCGCCGGCGACAAGAGCTCAACCATCGTGTTCCCGTTGCCGCTCGACATAATGGAGGCTTTTAAGAGCGCGGTTAAGAAAGGCTGATCGGTCTGCGATGCGGTCTTGCTGCTAGCGTACGATCCAGGCATCGATACTGGTCATGCCGACTGTGAGACCGAACTCGAGCGAGGGGTAAAAACCCTCGGCATTCGGCAGTGTGCTGCTGGTCAGGACAATCAGCGAGGAGATCCCCTGTAGTTGTTTGATCGGCACCCAACGTCCGTTGCGCCGCACGACCGCGGGCTGTTCGTCCATCTGGAAGTGCGGAATCCAGGCCCCTTCCTTGTCGGGATAGTAGCGCAGGTTGATACTGCAGATATGGGATTGCTGTAGACCCACCTTGCGAAACAGGTGTACCACCCTGTCAGCCGGACGTTGGGCCGAGGCAATCGCCTGACCCGGTAACACTACCCACTTGGGCGAGAGCTTGCCGACGAATGGCGAAGTGACGATATCCGGTATCGCCTCGATCTTTGCCTGTACGTTCTCATCCTGTGCGCGCGACTGCAACACCATGATCACCGGTGCCGCCAGCACCGTCGCCGGTGCAGTGAATGCGCTGGCAATTGCCAGCATCAGCGCGATCCACACGGGTGCACGCGAATGCGAGGCTGCCTTTCCTATCCGCCTAGTCATAACCAAAGCGTAGTAATTCCAAAAAAGGCTGTCCATAGAAGGCGTTAACATTAGCTCTTGCCGGCCAACCAGTCTCTCGGTTGCAGGAACAGCTCGTATAGCTTGGCCTCCGGGGAGCCTACTGCGGGCTGCCAGTTGTAGCGCCAGGCGACCAGCGGCGGCAGCGACATGAGGATCGATTCGCTGCGTCCGCCCGATTGCAGGCCGAATAAGGTACCGCGATCATAGACCAGGTTGAACTCGACATAGCGTCCGCGCCGGTAGAGCTGAAACTCGCGCTCGCGCTCGCCGTAGGGTGTATCTTTGCGTCGTTCGACGATAGGCAGATAGGCGGGCAGGAAATGATCGCCCACGCTCTTGCTGAAGCTAAAGCAGTGTCCAAAACCGCGCTCGTTCAGATCGTCGAAGAACAATCCACCAATACCACGCGGTTCCTGGCGGTGTTTGATGTAGAAATACTCGTCGCACCACTGTTTGAAGCGCCCGTAGTAGTCCGGTCCAAATGGATCACACGCTTGTTTGGCCGTGCGGTGCCAGTGAACCGCGTCGTCTTCGAACCCATAGTACGGCGTCAGATCAAAGCCACCGCCAAACCACCAAACTGGATCACTTTCCGCTTTCTCGGCTAAGAAAAAACGCACGTTACAATGTGAGGTAGGCACGTAGGGATTACGTGGATGGATTACAAGCGAAACCCCCAGCGCCTGGAACGCACGCCCAGCGAGTTCAGGTCGATGAGCGCTGGCGGATGGCGGCAGATTCTTGCCGTGCACGTGCGAGAAGTTGACACCCGCCTGTTCGAGCACCGCGCCCTGGGCAAGCACGCGCGTGCGCCCGCCACCACCTTGCGGTCGTTGCCATTCCTCCTCGCGGAAGCGCTCGCCGCCATTTGCCCGCTCGAGCGCTATGCAGATGCGGTCTTGCAGGTCGAGCAGGTAGTTCTTGACACTGTCGACGTCGGGCGCGCTCATCCGTATCCCCCGGGCACGTTGCGTGACTACAGAGCTTAGCGCAGGGTAGCGAGCAACACTAAGCTGCGCGTACGACCTGGCCTGTGATGGCATCGGTGATGGGGGTAGGTGCCTTGAGATCGCCGATACGACCAGGCAGCACATAATCCAGCGCGGAACCGAATCGGTGTAATACCTGGCGATAGCTACGGGCCGGGCGCTCGCCGGCGCGGTTAGCGCTGGTTGAGACGAGCGCCATACCAGCTGCGTGACACAGCGCCGCTGCCTGCGTATGTCGCGTGACCCGCACCGCAACACGCGGGTGGCGGCCGCGGATCCACGGGGGCACTGTCACTGTTGGCTGCAACAGCCAGGTGTGCGGTCCCGGCCAGCTGGCCAGCGCTTTGCGCGGGAAATCAGCGACATAAGGGGCGAGCTGCTGGGGATCAGCGGCGATTAGGATCAGACCCTTACTAGCCGCACGTTGTTTGAGTCTGAGCAGACGCGACACCGCCCTGCGGTTTCGCGGATCACAGCCAAGGCCGAAGCAGGACTCGGTGGCGTAGGCAATGATACCGCCTCGGCGCAGCGCGGCGACGGCCAAGGCAAGCTCCCGCGAGCACAATGATTGTCAGCCCCCGCGCTTTTGTGCCAGCGCCTTGTCCTTGGCGAGGATTTCGGCGGCAGCTTGCTCGCGGTCCGCTGCGAGGCGCTCGCCGATTTGTGCATCCGCCAACGCCAGTATCTGCGCGGCGAGATAAGCGGCGTTTTTCGCTCCGGGGCCGCCGATGGCAACGCAGGCGACGGGTATACCACCGGGCATCTGCACGGTAGAGAGCAGCGCATCCTGGCCCTGCAACGGGCCAGCCGCCATCGGCACGCCGATCACTGGTTTCAGTGTGAGCGCCGCGACCGTGCCGGAGAGATGATTGGCCAGACCAGCGGCGGCGATAAACACGGCGCAACCGCGTTTGTCAGCTGACTTTACGTAGGCATGCGTGGCCTCGGGTGTGCGGTGGGCGGATGCAATCTTAACCTCATAGGCGATACCGAGCTTATCCAGCACATCCAACGTGGCCTGCATCGTGCCTAGGTCAGAATCGGATCCCATCATCACCGCGACAAAAGACTTGCTCATATGCACTCCTGCAATTGTCTTCTACCAATCATAGCGCCAGAGCCTTCGTGAACGCGACCCCGGGCAGCGACGCTCGCGTCATGAAACTGAACGCTCCCGTGCTATCGCACGGTAACCGATGTCACGACGGTAATAGACGTCTTGCCAAGTGATCTGTTGCACGATCTCGTAAGCTCGCGCCTGCGCGGCGCGCACGGATGCACCTAGTGCAGTCACGCACAGCACGCGACCGCCGTCAGTGACGATGCCACCGTCTCTTTGTGTGGTGCCCGCGTGGAATACCTTGCAATCGCCAGCCGGTGTCACGGGCAAACCCGATATCGCATCGCCCCTGCGATAGCTGCCCGGATAGCCGCCCGCTGCCATCACCACGCCGAGCGCCACGCGCGGGTCCCAATCAGCGCTGATGTCGTGCAGTCGTCCCGCGAGCGCGGCCTCGATTAACGTTACTAGGTCCGAGCGCAGCCGCAACACGATCGGCTGCGTCTCCGGATCCCCGAAGCGGCAATTATATTCCAGTACCTTGGGGGAGCCGTCTGCCCCGATCATAAGACCGGCATAGAGAAAGCCCGTGTAGGCACAGCCCTCCGCGGCCAAGCCTCGCACCGTGGGTTCGATGACCTCGTTCATGATCCGCGCTTCGATCTTGGTCGTGACCACCGGTGCCGGAGAGTATGCGCCCATACCGCCGGTATTGGGCCCGCGGTCGCCGTCATCACGTGCCTTGTGGTCCTGTGACGTCGCCATCGCTAACACGTGATGGCCGTCGACCATGACAATGAAGCTGGCTTCCTCGCCGAGCAGATATTCTTCGACCACAATCCTGCGTCCGGCCTCGCCGAAGGCCTCGCCGCTTAACATACCCTGTGCCGCCGTGGTCGCCTCGTCAACGCTCTGCGCCAACACCACACCCTTACCAGCGGCCAGGCCATCGGCCTTGACGACGATGGGTGCGCCCTGCTGTGCGATGTAGGCCGCAGCCTCAGCGGCATCAGTGAAGCTCGCGTAACGTGCCGTTGGGATTGCGTGGCGCGCCAAGAAGTCCTTGGTAAAGGATTTTGAGCCCTCAAGCCTGGCGGCGGCGGCGGATGGTCCGAAACAAGCCAAGCCAGTCGCCTGAAAAGCATCGACGATCCCGGCCACCAAGGGCGCCTCGGGCCCGACGACAGTTAGGTGGATGTTGTGCGACTGGGCGAATTGCAGAAGCCCGTCGATGTCTTCGGCGCTGATCGCTACGTTCTCAGTTTTCGCTTCGCTGGCGGTGCCGGCGTTGCCAGGCGCCACGTATACTGTCTGAACCCGCGGCGACTGCGCCACCTTCCAGGCGAGCGCGTGCTCGCGACCACCCCCACCCACAATAAGTACTTTCATAAGAATTTCCAACGTAAGACGCAGAGGCGCAAAGTTCTAACTGCTTCGGTTAATACCGGGCCGCGGGCGCTACTGCCGCCACAACCTTTGCGTCTCGCCGTTGTGTAATTACGGTGACGTTAATGTCGAAAATGACGCATGCCGGTGAATACCATGGCGATGCCGTGCTCATCAGCTGCAGCGATCACCTCGGCGTCGCGCATAGAGCCACCCGGTTGAATAACCGCGCTGATGCCGACCTCGGCCGCCTGATCAAGCCCGTCACGAAAGGGAAAGAATGCATCCGAGGCCATCACCGCTCCTTTAACCCGCAACCCGGCGTCGGCGGCCTTAATAGCGGCGATGCGTGCGCTGACTACGCGGCTCATCTGTCCGGCGCCGATGCCGACAGTGCGGCCGTCGTGTGCATAGACGATGGCATTGGACTTCACGAACTTGGCAACGCGCCAGGCAAACAGTAGGTCCCGTAGCTGCTCATCGCTCGGTGCTTGTCGCGTGACCAGGCGCAGATCGGCACGCTCGACCATGCCGGCATCGCGTTCCTGAATCAGGAGCCCGCCCATCACCCGTTTGTAGTCCCAGTCTACGGAAGCAGGGGTGTCCCACGCACCGCAGGCCAAGACGCGCACAGCCTGCTTGCTTGCCAGTATTTCAAGCGCCGGTTGTTCCACCTCGGGGGCGATAATCACCTCAACAAATTGGCGCTCAACGATGTTACGCGCGCTCACCGCGTCAAGTGGTCGATTGAAAGCAATGATACCGCCGAAGGCCGAAGTCGGATCAGTCTCATACGCACGTTGGTACGCCGTATTAATGTCATTGGCGATCGCCACGCCACAAGGGTTGGCGTGTTTGACGATGACGCAGGCGGGCTCGCGATACATTTTCACGCACTCCAACGCCGCATCGCTATCGGCAATGTTGTTATATGACAGCTCTTTGCCCTGTACCTGTACGGCAGAGGCGATGCTGCCGGGCGGTGTCGGGCGCTCGACATAGAATGCCGCCTTCTGGTGCGGGTTCTCCCCGTAACGCAGATCTTGGGCCTTGATCAGTTGCAGGCTATAGCTATGACCGAAGTCAGCCTGTGATTGAGTGCCATTTGCATCAGTTTGCCAACGACTCAAGTAATTGGCGATTACACCGTCGTAACGCGCGGTGTGCTCGAAGACCTTCGTTGCCAGATGAAAGCGGCAGCTGTCGCTGACCGCGCCGCTGTGCTGTTCCATTTCCGCCAGCACGACTTCGTAGTCGGCGGGGTCCACGACGACTGTCACTGCTGCGTGGTTTTTGGCGGCGGCGCGCAGCAATGACGGCCCGCCGATATCGATGTTCTCGATCGCTAGCGTCAGATCGCAATCTTTACGCGCGATCGTCTGCTCGAATGGGTAGAGGTTTACGACCACCAGATCGATCAACGGAATGTCGTGCGTCTGCAACGCCTGCAGGTGACTCACGAGCTCGCGCCGCGCCAGCACGCCGGCATGAATGCGCGGGTGCAGCGTCTTTACCCGCCCATCGAGCATCTCCGGGAAGCCTGTATAGTCCGACACCTCGGTTACGTCGATAGCGTTTTCGGTCAGCAACTTGGCGGTGCCACCGGTTGACAGGATTTCTACGCCGCGACGCTGCAATTCGCGGGCGAAGTCGATGATGCCGCCTTTGGCGGAAACACTGATGATGGCACGCTTGATCACCTGCATAGTCTCGCCTTGGTCGAGCGACTATTTCTTACGGGTTGCCTTGCGGCGCAGTTTTTGTCCCGACAGTCCGTAGAGCTGCAGCTTCTTGCGCAGTGTGTTGCGGTTGATGCCAAGCATTTCCGCAGCCTTGACCTGATTGCTGTGCGCGTGAT
>QKEI01000198.1 GCA_003251795.1 Candidatus Muproteobacteria bacterium | reverse complement strand
GCCCCATTCGTTGTATTCCATTGTTGTGAGCGGCAGCGAATCGTCCAGCATGGTGTTGATGACATCGACAAAAGGCACGTGGGCGATGATCGCCTTGAATAGCTCGGGCCGCATATTGGCCACTGCACCCATCAGCATACCCCCAGCGCTGCCGCCAACCGCGAGGATCTGTCCCTTACCGGTGAAGCGACTATCGATAAGGTGTTCAGCGCAAGCGATATAATCATTAAAAGTATTCTTCTTGTTAAGCAGTTTGCCATCCTCGTACCAGTGATAGCCTAAATCCATGCCTCCGCGAACGTGAGCGATGGCGTAGACAAATCCACGGTCGAGGTAGCTCAGGCGCACGCGGTTGAAGCTCGCGGGTATGCTATGTCCGTAGGCGCCGTATCCATAAAGGACCAGAGGGGCAGTGCCATCAAGCGGCGTGTCGCGTCGGTAACACAGTGAGATCGGAATAGTTACACCATCGTGTCCCTCAGCATAGAGTCGCCGAGTATGGTAGTTGGCGCTCTCGAAACCGCCGAGCACGGGCTCCTGTTTACGAAGCACACGCTCACCTGTTTCCATGTCGTGATCATAGGTTTGCTCCGGGGTGACAAGCGAGCTATAAGCGAAACGCAGCACGCTGGTGGCGTATTCACGTCCAACCAGCACACGCAGGTCATAGGCCTCCTCATGGAAAGGCAGCTGCTCTATCGTGCCATCGGCGAACCGCAAAAGTCGTATGCCCGGCAGTGCTCTGACGGCCTCAGCGATCACGAGATAATCGCGAAACGCTGTCAGGCCCGTTATCAACGTGCCCGGGTTGTGCGGTATCAACTCGATCCAGTTATCAGCTGCCGCGGAGTCGATCTCGGTCTTCATGATCTTGAAGTCACGGGCTCCACCGAGATTTGTGCGGATGTAAAAGTGCTCGTCGTGATCGGTTACCTCGTACTCGTGGTTCGGGCGCCTGGGTTCGATGACAACAAACTGCCCCAAAGGGTAACGTCGCTCTAGGTAATGCCATTCGGAGATGTTGTTGCCATGGCAGCAGAGATAGACAAAGCGGCCACTGTCTGCCCTGCTAAGAGAAACGAAGAAGCGCGGGTCCGTTTCGTTGTATAACAGCGGGTCCTGCGCTGGAACATCCCCCAAGCAATGGCGATAAACGAACACGGGTCGGTGGTGTTCGTCGAGCACCGTGTAGAAAAATGTGCGACTGTCGTCAGCCCACTCGAGCGAGTAATAGGTGCGCGAGATCTGCTCAGGCAGCAATTCGCCGGTGCTGAGGTCTTTGATCCTTAGGAGAAACTCCTCGGAGCCATCGACATCGACGGAATAGGCGAGATAGCGGTGATCGGGACTATTTTCGCAAACGCCCAACTGGAAGTAGGTTGTCCCCTGTGCCAGCACATTGGCGTCAAGAATGATTTCCTCCTGCGCCTCGAGTGACTGGTACTTTCTGCAGTAAATGGGGTACTGGGCGCCTTTGTCGTAGCGGCGATAATAAAAATACGTGCCCTCCTTTTCCGGTACGGTGACATCATCCTCTTTGAGGCGCGCACGCATCTCCGTAAACAACGTCTGCTGCAGGCCCTGCGTGGACTCCATGACAGCATCGGTGTAGGCGTTTTCGGCGTTAAGGTAATCCAGCACACCGGGGTCGTCCTTGTTGCGCAGCCAAAACCAGGGATCCACGCGAGTGATACCATGATGGTACAGCGTGGAGGGTTTCTTCGGGGCCTTGGGTGTTTGCATGGCGTGTGACTGTGTCGATTAGTCGCCGGGCACGCGTGAGAGGCGAGCACTGGGTAGGGCTTCCGTTACCGGGGTGCCATCGATGGCGCCGGGCATGGCCAGCCCGAGAACGGCGAGCGCCGTGGGCGTTGTATCGTATACGTGCAGTACACGATCGATGCGCAAGCCTTTGGGCACACCCGACGCTACCATAATCCATGGAATGGTCGCGGTCTCCGGATCGGAAACCTGGTGACGGTAGCCTTTACCGCCGTGATCGGCCGTGACGATGAGCAGCGTCCGGGCGCGGCGCCGAGTACGCTCGATCACCGACACGATCCGACCAACGGCAAGATCCGCCACTACCACGGCATCGAGATACCCCGGGCTCATCCAACCTTGACGATGTCCGGCGACATCGGGTTCGCGCATGTGAACAAACGTCACGTTGTACGAATCCTTGCTCCAATGCTCTTCAAACACAGCCGCTAGCCGGGCGGCAGTGGTACGACTGCCCGGGGGATCGTTGGCTGGGGGCTCACCATGAACAAAATCGAGATAGCGGGGATCAGCGAGGTAGTTCAACTTCGACTTGGCGAACAGCATAGCGGTTGTCAGACCCGCCTTCTTTGCCACCGAAAACACAGTATCGCCGTGATAGTAACCGGCTCGGTATTGATTGAAAAATACACCATGGTGCACCGGTGAAAGACCGGTAAGCATGGATGTGTGAGCGGGCAGGGTGGCGATTGGCTCAATCGTTTGGGTACGGGCACAGTAGACCCCAAGGTCGATCAGTCGTAGGAGATTCGACGCGGGTGCCTTGAAAATCGCATCGGGACGTAAACCGTCGATGCTGACGAGGACGACGTAATCGACCCGTGCATTCGCTCGTGGTTGTGCGGCGCTAGCTGTTCCGCCAGCCAGCAGCAAGCCAGCCAGTACCATATTAGCGGCGAGGCGCAACACTAGGCGCGCTCGAGCCAAGGACGGTTTGCCGCAACAAAAACGGGCGCGCTTGGCGCCCGTAAGTTGATCGTTGATTCGCGTCTTAGGGATTGTAGCCACGTTCCTCGTGCAACACGAGGTCGAGGCCCTCCGTCTCTTGCTCTGACGTGACGCGCAGGCCGATAGTAACATCCAACACCTTGAATATGACAAAGCTTACAACTCCACACCAGACAATCGTTGCCACTACGCCAACTAACTGAACACCTAACTGTTTGCTCATGCTGACGCCCTCAGCGAGCCCAATACCACCGAGCGTGCCAACAAACACGCCGGTCAGCAGCGTGCCAGTCATTCCACCTACACCATGCACAGGGAACACGTCCAACGAATCGTCGATATAGAACACACGTTTCATCATGTGGGTGGCCCAAAAGCACAGGATTCCAGCGGCCACGCCTATGATGAGTGCGCCGGCCGGACCGACATATCCGGAGGCCGGCGTTATTGTTCCTAGCCCGGCCACCATACCGGTGACGATACCGAGTACGCTGGGCTTGCCGTGCTTGAGCCATTCACTAAACATCCACGCCAGCGAGCCGGCGGCCGCGCCGATGTGGGTAACCAACATCGCCATGCCGGCACTGCCATTGGCGGCGACAGCGCTACCTGCGTTGAAACCGAACCAACCTACCCAAAGCATGGCGGCACCCGCCACAGTAATCATGAGGTTATGCGGCGGCATCGGCGTTTGGGGGAATCCCTTGCGCTCGCCAAGCACGAGTGCGGCCACAAGCGCAGCTACGCCAGCGTTGATGTGCACGACAGTACCTCCGGCAAAGTCGAGTACACCGACACCGGAACCGAAAACATTGCTTAACCAGCCCCCGCCCCAGACCCAGTGGGCGATCGGGGCGTACACTAGCGTAACCCACAGTGCCGAGAACCATAACAGGGCGGAGAACTTCATGCGTTCGGCAAAGCCGCCCACCACAAGTGCCGGTGTGATGATGGCAAACGTGAGCTGGAACATCGAGAATACCGTTTCGGGAATGGTTCCGTTGAGCGCGTCGCGGCCTACGCCCGCCATGAAGAACTTGCCCGAGCCGATCAGATTATGGACGGCACCGCCGTCGCCGAAGGCGAGGCCGTAGGCATAGAACAACCACAGCACGGAGACCAGACAGGTAATAGCGAAGCATTGCATCAATACCGACAACACATTCTTAGTGCGGACTAGGCCGGCGTAGAAAAGTGACAGGCCCGGTATAGTCATGAACAACACCAACGCTGTAGAGGTGAGCATCCAGGCGGTGTCGCCGGAATCTAGTTTGGATACGGTGTCTGCAGTGGCGACGACGGGTAGGCACGACGCCAATATTAATAATAGGTACGATAGTAGAGACTTGTTATGTGCAGTTTTCATGTGGCTCCACCCTCGAGGCAAGGTTTTCATTAGAGAGCGTCCGGACCCGTTTCACCAGTGCGAATACGTGTCGCCTGCGCCAGGTCGAAGACGAAGATCTTGCCATCGCCGATCTTGCCGGTCTTGGCAGCGCTGACGATCGCCTCAATTACCTGATCGACGATGTTGTCATCGATGGCGACCTCGATCTTCACTTTGGGCAGGAAATCCACAACGTACTCGGCACCGCGATAGAGTTCCGTGTGCCCTTTTTGTCGACCGAAGCCTTTTACCTCTGCTACGGTCATACCCTGAACACCGATCTCGGATAGGGCGGTACGTACATCATCTAGCTTGAAGGGTTTTATGATTGCGGTCACGAGCTTCATCGTTATTCCTCCCTCGAATATTTTCTGGCTGCAGCGACCGACGGCGACGCTTGCTGGGGTCGGGCGGATAAACTAGCCGGTTTTCTGGCGCGAAGCAATGCTGGCAGCTGATGATCGTGGAACCAGATAGAGTTAAGAAGTGGGCGGGGCGCCGGTGTCAAAATGAGCGGCTATTTTTTTTGCCCAGCAGGGGAAAAACCAGGCGGTAGCTTACCCAAGTCGCCCTCGCCAAAAAGGAACCCGAGCATGTGTTGCTCGATGAGTTCAATGCCAGCAGGGTCTGCTGTGCTCAACCTGTTTTCGTTAATGATGATCGTCAAGCGCTGCAACCACATTTGCCAGCCTTCCTTAGAAACGCTGGCGTAGATGCGTTCTCCGATCGCTCCCGGGTGAGGAGGAAACTCCAGCCCTTCGGCTTTTCGTTTGAGGACTGCACAGTAAACGGTGCGGGGCATTTTACGTACCTACCATGTGGGAAATGCAGGACGCTACCTGTGTATATCAGCGACCTGAGCATGTTAACATTACCACAAGACCGACTGTAGGGGAGCAAGACCATGTCGCAAGCTGCCAGCACTGCCTATCAGACACAAGTGACTGCCGATGATATTCGGTTAACGCCTGCTGCAGCGAGTAAACTGGCTGAGTTGTTGGCGGATGCCGAAAAGGAAGTCGACGCAATTCGTGTATTCGTGGCGGGTGGAGGCTGTGGCGGTATGAACTATGGCATGACCTATGCCGAAGGTACCACCCACTACGACAGCATGCTGGCGGGCGAGGGCTACCGACTCGTGGTCGATGCGGTCGCCCTCAACTTTCTGCGTGGTTGCGAGATCGACTTCGCTCACGAAAATTTCGTTTTCAGCAACGTCTTTCAGGTTGTTGGCGGCAGCGGTGCATGCGGTGGCTGCGCCGGCGGCCGCGGCTTCTAACCCTCGCATCAGCGGCTCACCTACAGCGTGAGGCATTCGGCACAGTTTCAGCAGCCGATGCCGGCCGATCCGTCACCGGCGCGTGAACGCGTGTTGTTGATCGCGCCACACAGCAGCTATCGTACGATCCCGTTTATCGAAGCGGCAAGCAAGCTCGGTGTCGATGCTCTGGTGGCGTCCGAGGGTCAGCACTCGGTCATCAGTGCCTACCTCGACGGTTTGCACATAAATCTGCATGAGACCGACGCGGCATTGGCGACGATTCTGCAGGCGGCTCGGGCACGACCGTTTGCGGCCATAATCGGCACCGACGATATGACAACCGAACTCGCCGCGGTAGCAGCGCAGCAGTTGGGTTTATCGCACAACCCACCGGCAGCGGTACGCTTCGCGCGGCGCAAGGATCTGGCGCGCCAGCGGCTGGCGCAACAGGGAGTCCCGGTGCCAAGGCATCATTGCATCGACTTGCGCGGGTCGCTGGCGCCTCAGGCTGAGCAGCTAGATTTTCCCTGTGTGCTGAAGCCTTTGACACTGTCGGCCAGCCGAGGGGTTATCCGTGTCGATAATCCCGAGCAATTCTTGCGCGCGTGCGCGCGCATTGAGCGTCTGTTACAGAGCGAGGAGGTCGAGGAACGCGACATCATACTCGCCGAGGATTTCATCGCTGGCGCTGAGGTCGCCGTTGAAGGCGTGCTGCGGGCCGGAGTGCTGGAGCTATTAGCCATCTTCGACAAACCGGATCCGCTTGACGGGCCGTACTTTGAGGAAACTTATTACATCACGCCCTCGCGCCTGCCACGTGCCACGCAGTCGTTACTGCAGCGGCGCATTCAGGCGGCCTGCGATGCGTACGGTTTACGCGAAGGCCCGATTCACGCGGAGTGTCGGGTGAATCCACACGATGTCTGGATCTTGGAGGTTGCGGCTCGTACCATCGGTGGCTTGTGTGGGCGCTTGTTTCGCACGGCGGCAGGTTGCAGCTTGGAAGAGCTGGTGCTCGCTCATAGTCTCGGTCGGCTGTCGGCCGGCGAGCGACTAGACGGTGCTGCCGGGGTGTTGATGATCCCGGTGCCTAAAGCGGGGATTCTACGCCGGGTGGAGGGCGTGCTCGCGGCGCAACGCATTCCTCACATCGACGAAGTGGTGATTCAGCTGCGTGAAGGCCATGAGCTTGTGCCCTGGCCTGAAGGCTCGAGCTATCTTGGTTTTATCTTTGCGCACGCACCGACACCGGAACAAGCGGAAGCGGCGCTGCGCGAGGCGCACGGCCGGCTGAATATCGTTGTGGCGCCGCTGTGGAAGCTTTGCTCACAAGAAACGCCCGCCGCAATGCAAACCCCGGTCCCAGTGGAGCGTTAATCCCAGCGATCATCCCGCACTTGCACGATGCCGTCGTGCACGCGCACGGGGAATGTGGCTACTGGCTCATACGCCGGAGGAGCTGTTACCTCGCCCGTCTTGATGTTGAAACGCGCACCGTGCCGCGGGCAAATGATTTCTTCCCCTTCCAGTTCGCCACTCGCGAGCTCTCCGCCATCGTGCGTGCACACATCCTCGATCGCGTAGTACTTTCCATCGACAGTAAACACGGCGACCATGGCGCCATCGACGTCAACCACGTGCGGAGCCGCGGACGACAATTCGCTAACAGGCGCGACATCAACCCAATCGGACATGATTTGCTCCCGGTTATCAACAGGCGTGGAAGTCGAGCGCGTCAGATAAGCCCAAGCTGCAGCTTTGCAGCCTCTGTCATCCTTTCCTTGGTCCAGGGTGGGTCCCAAACGAGCTCGACACGGGCATCGTTCACGCCAGGGACGCATTTCACCGCGCATTCCACCGTTCCTGGGAAGGTCTGCGCTACTGGGCAACCCGGTGCCGTTAGCGTCATCGCGATGTTGACGACCCCATCGGCGTCGATATCGAGGGCGTAGATCAAGCCGAGGTCATAGATATTGACCGGGATCTCCGGGTCATAAACCCCGCGCAAGGCCTCGATCACCTGTTCTTCCAGGGTAGATTGTTGTGGAGGCTGCTGTTGCGTTTCTGGCGCGTTCATATTTGGCAAATCGCGATCTCCCCTGTGCGCCTATTCGGTCGTGACCGTCTCGCCTTGCCTGTTCTCGAGCGCCGCTTGCAGCGTATGCCATGCCAAAGTCGCGCATTTCACTCGCATCGGATAGGCGTGCACGCCGGACAACACGGCAAGCTTGCCGAGGTCAGAGGACTCGGCCCGCTGGGTCAAGAGCTTGTGCACATCCTCGAACAGGGCGTGCGCCTGCTCAAGCGACTTACCTTTCACCGCCTCGGTCATTAGCGAGGCCGACGCTGTCGAGATCGCACAGCCGGCACCGTCGAAACCAACATCCTTGACGATCCCGTCTTCAACAGCAAGATAAACCCTGAACTCATCGCCGCACAGCGGATTGAAACCGTAAGCCTGATGGTTTGTGCCTTCGGGTTTCTTGAGGAAATTACGCGGGCTGCGATTATGGTCGAGGATAACCTCTTCGTACAAATCACGCAGGTCTGACATCACCGAATAACCTCCCTCGCCCTATGCAGTGCAGCAATCAGTGCATCTATCTCGTCGCGCGTATTGTACATGCCAAATGAGGCGCGCGCGGTAGCCGGTACGCCGAAACGCCGCATCACTGGCATGGCGCAGTGGTGACCGGCACGAATGGCAATCCCCTCGCTGTCAAGAATGGTACCGATGTCATGCGGGTGTATACCCGCCAGCTCGAAAGAAAGAATACTGGCCTTCTCGCGCGCCGTGCCGACGATGCGCATACCCGCAACCTCCACCGCCCGGTCGGTAGCGTAAGCCAATAAGTCTTGCTCGTGTGCGGCAATGGCCGCCAGGCCGATGCCGCTGACATAGTCGATGGCGGCGCCGAGACCGACGGCACCGGCGATATTGGGCGTGCC
>QKEI01000004.1 GCA_003251795.1 Candidatus Muproteobacteria bacterium | reverse complement strand
AGACGCACGATACCCGCGCCGGTGATCGTACCGGCCAGTATCAGCGTAATCACGGCCGAGGCCAATATCGGATCTGCGATGACGACGATACCGGCAACCACGTAAAGGATCGCCATCAGCACGTGCCAGACCATGCCCTTCCAGCCCTTGCACTTGAAGGCATCGACGAATTGCACGCCACCGCCGATCAACATCAGCACGCCGATGAACAACACGCTGGCCATCGTCAGGGCAAACAGCATACCGAGCCCGATCGTGCCAAAGATGATAAAGACGATGCCGAGCACCAGGAGCCAACCCCAGTTCTTCGTCAGCTCACCGAACGGCGCCACGGGCGCGCCCATTGCCGTTGATTCACCCTGAGCCATGTGTGGATCCTCCTCCTTCCGCTGGTGGAACGTCTGCCGACGCCCACAGGAGTCCCCATTCTAGCGAGAACGTGTCGAGGAATAAACGAACTGAACGGTATGGATATTTGATTGCACCGTCTACGGATTCTTCTTCTGCGGACTTGGCGCCGTATCTTTTGGCATCTGCATTTCTTTAAGCAGCTCGCCGGCGAGCCCTAGATCGATCTCCTCGTGCTTCTTTTTCATTTTCTTCTTCACTTGTTCCGGGACCTCTCCGGCCAAAGCAGCCATGCAGGCGTTGGTTTCGCCTGTGCCCGGCCTGGCAGTGAGCAGCAAGAGATACGGTTGCCAAACGATGAGCCCGATCTTGCCGGCAGTCGTCGCCTTGCCCAAGGTCGTTTGCTTGATGTTCCCCAGGGTGCCATCGATACGCACGGGATTCTCGAAGCTGAAAATGCTCGCCTTCTTGCGTGCTGGCCTCAGCATGATGTCTAGTTCTTCGTTGGCGAGATTTACCGTGCCCTCGCCGGTGATCGTCATCTTGGAGGTGTCCATAAGAATGGCTTCGCTGCGCGCCACTCCGTTTGAGACGTTGAACGGCCAGACAATGCAATTGAACTCAGTCGATTTCTTCAGTCCCAACGCCTTGGTCGTAATCGACAACAGGCCCGAGGTGACACCCGCGCCCCAAAGCCCGAAATCAGTGTCGGCAAGATGCGCCGGACCGCTGGCGAATACGGCCGCGCCGTTGGCGTCGGCCAACAGCGCTTGCAGGGTCGAGCCGTGCCCGGTGAGATCGAAACCGAGATCGACGTGACCCTCGACCGTATCCGTAATCTGCCACACCTTGAGCCAGCGGCCGTAATCCAGATCACGTACTATCAATCTGGCGTGCGCGCGCAGATCTTTATGGCTGAGCTCGAGACGAGCGGAGGCATGGCCGCCAAACAAGATCGCCTGCACGGGCAATTCCAGGCGACCGTTTTTCACGCTTGCCTTGATATCGATGTCTCCGACGTCGACCGATTCAGTCAAAACGTCGGTCACATTCACGCTCAGCTCGAGGTCGAACTTCTCGAGCCACGCGCTCGGTATCGCCAGATCGGGAATGACTAGCCCGCTCTCCGTTGGTGTGGGCGACTCGACGCCGGCTTCTTTAAACTTCACGGCCAGTTGGTCGAGGTCGATGCGGCCGGCATCGAGCTTGGCAACGATGCGTGGGCGTGTCTCGGCGGCAAGCAGCTTGACGTCGCCGGCGGCGCCGTGGCCATCCACCCTGAACCGCAATGGGCTCACGCGATGCACGCCCCCGCCATTGGCGAAATGCCCCGCGAATTCGTAAGGCCCGAATTCCGGCAGCTTCGTCGCAAACAATGGACCAAGCGCGCTCAGCTCTTTTCCGTGCAGATTGAACTCGACGTCGAACCCATCCCCTCTGAGGGGTTGCGTGGCTGTTCCTTTGATAGCGAGCACCGTGTTGGCGGCTTGCAGGTCGAGATCGAGCGGCCAGGTCTTGGCCCCGGTCATTAGATTCGCCAGGGTATCGCCAACGAAATTCAACTTGATCGGTACCTGGCGGAATGTCCCGTCGAAACGGATCTTGATCGGCTCTCCCCTCGTCGTCGTCACCTCGGCGAACGCGACCGTGAGCGGCATCGACATACCACCGGCCTGCTGATAATTGACCTTCACGTCCTCGGCCATGAGCTTGAGATCCGCCCGTTGCAATAGCTCGCGCGGCGTAGCACCGCGACTCGTCAAATGTAAGTCGAGCTTGTTGCCGGCGCCTTCGATGCGCTCTATTCTGGTAAACGCACGGAAGGCCTTCGCCAGCTCGACCCCCTCGCTTGATAGATCGAGAGTAATACTCGGGTTTTCGATGCTGGCATCCACGTGCATTTCGCCACGCACCTCCGCACCCGGTACCGACATGTGTGCAATGGCCATGGTCGCTTTGCCTGCATTCAGGTCCATTCTCAGTGATAGGTCGGCTACCGGCGTGGGCGCGCCGGTCAGTTGTCCGATATCGACTACAAGATCGGCATCAGCACTGCGTAGTATCGCTGTCGAAAGCGGCCGATCGAGCTCTACGCTGGTAGCGCTATCGGCCGATACACCCGCTACCAAAGCGGTAAGTTGGCTAATGTTGAGCGTTTGCGATGCTAGCCTCGCCTTGAGTTTCGGGCGAGGCCCCAAACGACTCACGCTGACGGAACCCGCAAGATCGCTACTATCCGCATTGACCTGCAGCGCAGTAATTCCGAAGCCGTGCTCGGAATCGTGCATGCGGCCAGATAACCGGTACGATTCGATCGGTGGCAACTCACTGCCAAGCAGCGGAGTAAGTCTGGTGAGCTGATGACCTTTGAGATCGAAGCGAAGGTCAAAACGGTCACCGGCGCTCGCGCGCGCGACCGTGCCATTCATATTCAAAGCGGCGCCAGCACCATTGACGCTGAGCGTTATCGGCCATGGCGTGCTCGCCTTTAGTAATTCGGTCCAACGACCGGTAGTCAAGGACAGTCGCAATGGTGTGCCACCGTAGGCTCCCTCGAGCTTCAGTCGCGCCGGCTCCGCCTCCCTTAGAAGCAACGTGCCAGTGCGTATTTCCACGCGCTCGCGAGTCTTAAGAGCGCCAGCGTAACCCGCAAGCTCGGTGATCGCGTAGCCCCGTTCATTGCGCACCAACCGGCTCGAGAGCGCGTACGGCCCTAGCGCCGGCACGGCGGTTCCCAGTAAAAGCGCAAGATCGCCAAGTTCCTTGCCGACGACCTTGGTCCGTACGTCCACATGCGCCTGTATCGGGTCAGTGATGGTACCGCTAATATCCAGCTTCGCATTCGCCGCGGCTGCCGTGAATCGAATTGGCCACGGTTGTGCTGCTGTCATGAACTCCTTTAGCGTGGCACTGCTTGCATACACCTCAAACGGCGCGTCACCGTACCGACCTTCCATCTTGAGCTCGAAGGGTGCATCCGGCGCGACTGAGACCGAACCAGTGTTAATGGCAACGTGACGTACCGCCTCCTCCTTGCCCAAACGGCCGGTGAGCTTGCTCAGCTCTAAGCGCTCGCCCGATCGCTTCAGCTCCCCGGAAAGCTCGTATGGCCCGAAAGATGGCAAGGCCACCTCTAGCGGCGTCGCGAGCTCGCTTAGCTGCTCACCCGATAGCGTGAATCGCAACAGCGTCTGGTCTCGCAGCAGTTCACCGCTGACATCGAGGGTCGCCCCCAGCACACGAAGCTTCGCCTCGATCGGCCATTGTTCGGTGTTCGTCATCAACTCAGACAAGGTCCCTCCCAGCAAGGACAGGTTGAAGGCGACATCCCGGTAGCTTGCACTCAGCAGCAGCTGCAGTGGTTCGTCTGCCGCCAGCACACCTGCAGCCGCTGAGATGGATATACGCTGCACGTGATCGGCATCACTACGATAGGCGATGACGCATTGTTCACAGGACAGCGACTCGACTATGGGCGCTACCGGCGTTTTGTTTTCAGCTGCGCCGAACCTCCAGTTGTCAGCGCCATCGGCTGCCTTTTCCAGTAACACATCGAAACCCTCGAGGTTGAGGTCCGCGATCTGCAGGTGACCAGTCAATAATGGCCACAGGGACAGTTGCACCTGTACTCGTTTGGCGCGCGCGAAATCGCTACGCGAAGCCCACGAGGGGTTTGCGATGCTAACATCCTGCAATACGATGCCCGGTCGCAGCGATGGCTGTAACGAAAGCTGGGCAAAACGAATTTGCCTGTTAATGGTGGAGCCTAGCGCCGTTTGTAACGGCTCGCGGTACTTCGAAAGATCGATGGAAAACAGGATTACTACTAGTACCGTAATCAGCGCCAACAGCGTGACGACAATCCAGCCGATAATTCTGGCTGCGCGCATACTCCTAACTCTCCTTATTCTGGGGTGGTTGCCCACTCTCGAACGATGGACGGCTTGCCGCTCGGCGCGGCGCGCCCTAAGCTTGGCCCCAACGAGGCACACCCAGGCAACAGTCCTCGGAGCATACCGTAGAACTTGCCACCGGTGCCAAGACACCCAGGATTCAGGGGAGAAATCATGCAGACTCTAAGAGAGCGATCGTTGAGCGTATTTCCAGCAGGTTCGAACGGTGAGTTCAATCTGCCCGCCGAGCTCGCCATCGTCATCACGAAAGGCAAGGGGTGCGAGCTCTGGGACAGCGACAATCGCCGCTTTGTCGACTTCTCCATCGGCTGGGGGTCGGTGCTCGTCGGCCACGCGCACCCGGCCGTCGTCGAAGCCGTCACGCGCCAGGCGCCGTTAGGTTCGAATTTCGCCTACGTCACCGAGAATTCCCTGCGGCTCGCGGAGGAGATCGTGCGCCTGAGCCCAGCCTGTGACGCGCTCAGGTTCTGCGCCTCCGGCACGGAAGCGACCATGTATTGTCAGCGACTCGCGCGCGCTTTCAGCAAACGGCCAAAGATGCTGAAATTCGAAGGTGCTTACCACGGTGCCAATGACATCGGTGTCACCAGTTTGTTTCCAACACACCCGCCCGATTTCCCCGAACCCGATCCAACCAGCGCCGACGTCAGGCACAGTGCCAAACGCGACATCCTGGTCGCGCCTTTCAACGATCTTGAGATCACAGCTCGCATCATTGGCGAGCACGCACACGAGCTGGCCGGCGTGATCGTGGAGCCCTTGCAACGTTGCACACCGCCGCAGCCCGGTTTCCTCGAAGGGCTGCGTACGCTCACGCGTGAGCATAATCTACTGCTGATTTTCGATGAAGTCGTCACTGGTTTTCGCCTCGCCTATGGTGGCGCACAGCAGTACTATGGGGTCGTGCCGGATCTAGTCGCCTATGGCAAGGCGCTGGGCGGCGGTTATCCCATCGGCGCTTTCGGTGGCCGCCGCGACATCATGGATATCGTGCGCGAGGATCGGCTGGGTGATCCGCTCTACGTCTGGGTGGCCTCGACACTGGGTGGTAACCCGATCTCCACTGCGGCAGCGCGCGCGGCGTTGTCGGTGCTCTCGCAGGACGGCACTTACGAACGGCTGCATACGCTCGGCCACTATCTGCGTGAAGGCATGCGACGCGTGTTGCAGAACCGCGGTATCACCGCGCAGGTGATCGGCGACGGTCCGCTAGCACAAGTCGTGTTCACGCAGCAGCCGATACGCGACTATCGTTCGACCCAGCGCGCTGACAAGGCGCGCGCGCGCGCAGTTATGCTTGGGCTTTTCAAGCGCGGCGTCTTCCTCAATCCTATGGGCACCAAGCTTTATCTTTCGATGGCCCACGATGAGGGGGTGTGCGATGAGTTTCTTGACCGCTTTGACGATGCGGTCTGCGAAAAAGAGCTAGCGCGCCCCTTCGGCGAATAACACGGTGCGAATCGTTCGAATCAGGATCAATAGGTCAAGAAACAAACTGTGATTCTTGACATAGTACAAATCGTATTCCAGCTTAGCCTTGGCATCCTCGATCGACGCGCCGTAGCGGTAGCGGACCTGTGCCCAGCCGGTAACTCCGGGCATAACCGAATGGCGGTAAGAGTAATACGGAATTTCTCGGGCCAGCTGCGCCACAAACACAGCCCTCTCCGGTCGCGGTCCGACGAAGCTCATGTCACCGAGCAACACGTTGACGAGCTGCGGTAGCTCATCAACGCGCAACCTGCGAATAACCCTACCGATTGCTGTACAGCGAGCATCGTTCAGCATAGCCCAACGCGGGTTACCGTCCGGTTCGGCATTCTCATGCATGCTGCGAAATTTTAATAATTCAAACAGCTTGCCGTGCTCCCCGACACGTTGCTGGCGGTAGAAAATTGGCCCCGAGCTCTCCAGGCCAATTGCGATCGCTGTCACGACCATTATTGGCAATGTGATCAAAAGCAGCGCGCTGCTTACAAAAACATCAAAGAAGCGCTTGACGGTTTTGTGCCATGGGCCCACCTGGAAACCGTCGGAGAAGATCAGCCAGCTCGGGTTGATGGACTCGAGTCGAACCCGTCCAGTTTCGCGTTCGAAGAACGTCGCCGTGTCCATGATCGTCGTTCCATTGATTTTGTTTTCGACTAAGTCACTCAGCGGCATGTTTCCTAGACGCCGGTCGTCCAGTGCGATCACAATTTCGTCGACCCTATGTTTATGAACGATCGCGTGGAGTGATTCACATTCGCTCAGAATGAGAGAGCGATTCACGCTATAGGGTGACTCATCCAAGGGTACGTATCCGACAATCTCAAATCCGTCGGTACAATTTTGTCTCCTTTGTAGTTCGCAAACGCGGGCTGCCTCGTTTCCAGTTCCCAGAACTAGAACGCGTCGCTTCCATGTCGGAGCATCAAGCAGTTTGATAAGAACCGTACGCGCCATCACATGCCCACCAAACCCCAGGAGCAACGCCACGGTCAGCGCGTCGTGCTCGACCGAAAGACTAGGGAAGGCGTAGAAGATCAGGGCAACGACTAACGCACCCGCGGCGAAGCTTCGGACGCAACGTGCGTAGTAGTTCCAGTTTGGGCTCTGCGATTCCTGCTCATAACATCCGAATGCCGCAATCGTGCATAACATCGCCACCGTGAACACGAATACCTTGGGGAAAACGGGAGCAAACGTTTCCGCATCAGGCGCAGCGTGGAAAGGGTGGCCTAGGCCTGTGGTAACGGCCAGATAAGCAGCGGCAAATAGGATTAGCGCCTCCACGGCGCCAAGGACTACGACAGAAACGTGTAGGTAGTGCCTTAGTATGCGTATGACCATCGCGCGTTTCTGGCGGTAAAGTTAGAAAATTGCCCTAACCGAAACACTAAAAACACTGACTTGCCGATCAGCATTTGGGATATTTAACCCAACCTTACCGATTTTTCCTTGATCCATATCATGAATCGGGCTCGAGCTTCTGAATCAGTCGACAAGTCAGCTACTATCAGCAGCCGCAACGCAACTCAAAGAGGTTATCGTGACTAAGGTCTCCAGTTACAAAGCCTACGCCCAGATTATGCGCCAGCCGGAAGAGCTTGAGCGCCTGCTTGAAGCACCGGAACCCGTGGCCGAAGCAGCGCAGGCGCTCGCCGACGCGCAACGTCTTTTTCTGGTTGGCACCGGAACCTCGTACAACGCGGCGCTGCTGGCAGCCTACTGGCTGCGCGCGATCGGTCGCGATGCGGCCGCATGGACCGCCTATGACTTCGCCGTATACGGACCCGAGCTGCGGGCGGGCGACGCGGCCATCGTCTATAGCCACAGCGGTCGCAAACAGTATTCACAGCGGTCGCTCGAACGCGTACAGGTGGCCACCGTGCCGTCGGTATGGATTACCGCGCAGAATCCCGATGCCAATAATCCCGCCGGCGTGATCCTGCACACGGTACAGAGGGAACCCTCGGCCATGTTCACGCTTTCACACACGGCGGCGATGTTACTCACGGCGCGCCTGATCGATCATCTGCAACCGGGGGCGCTGGGCGAGCTGGCTGCCGTACCGGAGGCGGCGCGCACGGCATTGATGCTCGAACCGACCGTGATCGAGCTTGCACGTGCCTGGCGCGACGCCGGCGCGATCACGGCGATCGGCACTGGCCCGCACGAGTCCAGCGCGCTCGAGGTGGCGATCAAGATCAACGAGGGGCCACGCATGCGCGCGCACGGGTACACTACCGAGCAGTTCCTGCACGGCCCGCAAGCGCAGATACAACCAGGCGATACCCTGATCGTCTACACCAGCGCCGGGGCGGCGCTCGAGCGCACACGCGCGCTCGCGCAGTTCGGGCTCGACATCGGCGTGCCGGTAGCATGGATCGCGCCGGTTGCAGGCCCGGCAAACGCTACGGAATTACGCGTGCTCGATGTGGGCGAGCGTCTGGCGCCCATCGTGCAAGCCGTGCCGGGGCAGTTGCTGGCTGCGCATCTGGCCGCTGAGCGCGATGTTGATTGTGACTCCTTCCGCCGCGACGACCCCGTCTTCAAAGCGGCATATGAGCGCTATGCGCTGTGA
>QKEI01000054.1 GCA_003251795.1 Candidatus Muproteobacteria bacterium | reverse complement strand
GAGGGCGAGCAGAAACACCCAGCGCGACTCGATACCGGCTTGTACCCAGGCGGTCGCCTGGGTGGGCACATCGGCATAGATCAAGTAACTGGTGAGCCCCATGGCGCAGGCGAGGATGATCATGATGCCGCCGATCATGATGGCGGCGGTGACGAGAATCTTGGGTAGATCGCGGTGCACGGTGAGGTCACGGTGAATGACAAATTCTGAAATCAGCGCGTACACCGCCGTCAGTCCCGCGACTTCCACCAGTGTTGCATAGCCCGAGAAAATCCCCCACAGGACCGCGATCGGTAGCAACACTTCCCACTTTGCTTGCCAGATGGCAGAAACAGCGTCGCGCACAACGAAGCGGCTACGCGGAGCCCGTAGATGCCAGCTCTTATACACGGCATAGATCGCAACCACCAGGATCATTAAGAATCCCGGCAGCAAGCCGGCGAGAAACATCTTATCGATAGCGACTTGCGCCGACACACCGTAGAGGATAATCACCAAGCTGGGCGGCAACAGTATGCCGAGACTACCGGAAGCGGTAAGCGCACCTACCGAGAAGCGCTCCTGGTACCCTTCGTGCAACAACACCGGCAGCATCAAGCCTCCGAGCGCGAGGATGGTGACACCGGACCCACCGGTGAACGTGGTAAAGAACGCGCACACCGTAATAGCGGCCACTGCTGTACCGCCCGGGGCCCAGCCGAAAAGTACGTGGAACACACGCGCGAGCCGCTCCGAGGCCTTGCCTTCCGCCAGGATCGCGCCCGCGAGGGTAAATAAGGGTATGGTTGGTAGTATCGGGTTTGAGGCGATGCGATACGCCTCCGTCGGGATCGCCGCCAATGGCACCGCATCGATAAAGAAAAAAAGCAAGGCCAGTCCACCCAGCACGACAAAGATCGGAGCGCCGGCAACCGCGGCGACGAGGATCAACAGCATCCCCGGCAAGGCCAAGACCCCGCGGATTGCTACCGGCCAATACGCCATCGCCAATGCTAACAACAGCAATCCTAAGGCGACCGAACGTCCCCAGTAGCCGCCGGGTGTGCGCCAGAAAAGCCGCAGGCCGATGAGCGCAAACCCGAACGGCATAATGACCTCGACCACCCATTGCGGCATAAACCCACCGAAGGTGGTAGCGGCGCTACGATCGACATTAACCATGGCAAGAGACGCCCAAGCCAACAGCAGCGCCACAGTTGTCGCGACCGAATTTGCGAGCACGCTCGCCACTGTGCGCCAACGCCCCTTGAGGAACGTGGCAAATCCGAGCGCCAGATGTTTATCCTCGCGAGTGGCGGCAGCGGCACCGAGGAAAGCAACCCACAGCGTTAGGTGACGCACGTAGTCAATCGACCCTGGCACGCCGATGCCGATGAGTGCACGACCGACAACCTCAATGATCGGCAACAACACAATGGCCAACAACGCTAGCGCCGTGACGGTGTTCTCCGTCTCGTGAGCGTACGCAGACAGTTTGTGCAGCCAACGCACGTGCGGGTTTTCGCCGAGCTAGCCGGCCTTTGCGTGGGTCGCGCGGTATTGGTCGCGCAGCCTGAGGGCTTCATCGAAGTACTTGGTAGGTACCACCTTACCGCGGATCTCAGGGTAAACCTCGAGAGTGAATTTCTCCCATAATTTCAGGGTCTCGGGCGAGATCGGCACGAGCTTGAGGCCGCGCTTGACCATGGCGTCGATTGCTTGCTGTTCCTGTGTACGCACTTTCTTGTCCAGAGCGCGCCCGGCTTCGCGTGCAGCTTGCAGCAACTTCGGCTGCAGCTCGGCCGGCACCCGGGCCCAGGCCCGCGTGGAGATGACGCTCGCACCAAGCAACGGCGCCCAACGCATGTCCGTCATGAATTTCGTAAAGGCAAACCACTGGTTGGCCAACGCCAGGAGCGGCGGCGCTTGATATGCCGTGATCATACCCGTCTGTAGTGCCGGCAGGATGTCAACGGAAGATAGCGGTACCGGCTTGACCCCAAGGTTCTTCCATATTTCTTCTGCGTGGGTGGTATCACCGGTGGACCAGACGAAAAAGCGCTGCTTCTTCAGATCATCGGGATACTGTATCGGCGTATTGGAAAAGAGCCGAAGCCATCCACCCTCACCCCAGTTCAGTACAACAATGCCTTTTTCGCGCAGCACCTGCTCGACCTGTCCGGAAATGTGTTCGCGCACATAATCGATTTCCTTATAAGAGGCAAAAGCCAGCGGAATGTGCAGCGCCGTCGCTGCAGGGTCGATCGTGGCCATACCCGCTGTCGACACGGTTGCCGCATCGATCTGGCCGATGCGAATGCGCCGCATGATGTCACCTTCGTCGCCCAACGTACCGGCATAAATCTTCAGCTCGACCTCGCCGTTGGACAGCTGTCGCCAAGTTTCATTGATCTGTTGCAGATAGTCGTCCCACGCCGAGTGCGGCGGTGCGACCGTAGCTACCTTGATCACAACCTTGCTCGCGTGCGCATCCAGCCACAACAGGCTCGCGGCAACGGCAACCAGAATCAACCTCATGCGCTTCATACTTCAATCCCCGATGAACAGATCGTTTATGCGAGACAGCAGGATGTGTGCGCGACGTTGCGCGATCAGGTTGGCCAGACGGTGTTGCGGCGCCTGGTTCACGTCAAACGCCAATGCCTGCTGCAGGAGCTCCCGAAACTGTTTCCGATCCTGCAGGCGCACTGATACGGTTTCAGCGAACGCCACCAGCGGGCTCACCTGCTCGCCGTGAGCAAGCTGCATGGCTCGTTCGAAGTGGGCGCGCGCTTCTTTTACGCTGCCGCCCTGCGCGTCAGAACGACTGCCCTCGAAACTAATCATGAACTGATGTATCGCTCCCTGATCGAAGCTCTCGTTCAACTCTAGGCAACGGTTAATCATAGGTCCTATCAGGTGTAAATCCGCTACCAGGTCCATATCTTGTTTGCTGGCCGCGATGGCAGCGCTCCAAGAGACGGTTGCCCAGTACAGTGGCGCCACATCCTGTGCCTTCAGCTTCGCGAGTGCATCCATGGGGTCTTGGCGAACCTTTGCGCCGAACCCTGGCTCGCTCAAGGCCAATGCCCGCAAGGCGTAATCACGGCCTCTGATGTAAAGTCGCTTTGCTCGCTGTCGTAACTCGCGCGCCCGCCTCCAATCGCTGTTACTGATCTCGAATGCCGGCAGATCCACATAGGCATAGGCGTATTGGGTGAACCCGCTCGCGGTGGCAATAAGCAACGCGCGATGTTCCGGTATCTCCTCGAGCAGGCCCTCCATGGTCTTCAGACCAAATGGCAGGGCGTCGCCCACCAAGTCAGGATCGTTGTCCGAAGCGTACGTCGTTCCGCTTTCCGCCAATACGTTGGCGACGCGTGTGGCAGCAAACTTTCTTACGGAACAACCGGTAGTGGAAGCCAGTGCCACTAGCGCCACGAGAAAAAAAGGCGACAAGTATCTGCTTAGCTGCATAGTCCCGATAGCCTGAATTCCTATCTCAGCGATAGGTTGTGTTGTCTCCCCCCGGCGCCAGGTTGGCGCCAACACGAACGGCGTGCAGCGAGTTAAAATGCGAAACTGCTGACATTATATCTGCGGCGATTGCTCCGACCTAGCACTGCCACATCCCCTTCCCTCGCTAGACAGACGATGCCACCGTACGAGCATCAAAGATCGCATATCGCGCCTTGCCGATCACTTACAGATTGCTTACAAGACGATTACCGGCACAGCGGAGCCAGTCACGGACTGTAAGGGCGTGTATCAGAGCTGTTTTTCGATCAATGGAGCAAATAGCTTGTAGAAACGCAGCTTGGTAATTCGCCCCTTGCTCGAACCAGGGAATCGCTCGTGTTCACCCACTGGCATGCCGTCGCTGTCGATACGCCAGGCATTGTTTAGATGCGCCTCGATCGATGTGCGCAGCTGTATCGCGATTTTCGGATCATGTGTCACAACCGCAAGCTCAGTATTTAGAAACTCGGAACGCGGGTCGAGATTGAAGTTGCCGACAATCGCTATCTCGTCGTCGATCACCACTGATTTTGCATGCAACATTTTCGGCCCCTTATATTCCCACAGCTCCAGGCCCAGCTGGACCCATGCAGCCTTCCTGCGCTCGTAACCAGCTTGTGCATAGAAGTTTTGGGTAGCCGCCAGGGAGTTGCTGAGAATACGAATCTTGACGCCACGACCAAGCATTCGACGGAACACCGCCAACGAATTAGTCGATAAAATCACATAGGGCGACTCGATTAGCACCGAGTGACGCGCAGCCTCGACGTAATCCAGAAAGGCCTGAAACGTACCGGGCGCCTGTCCCTTGCGCGCTACGGGGTCGTGCCAGAAACGCACCTCACCCACATCTGTGTGCCCATGCGCCCAGTCTGTGCCGGGATTTAGATGCACAAAGTCACCCTGCTTGAGCCGCGCCCAATGCTGATCAAGCACGGCACCCGCACGCTCGATGCCGGCGAGCGCACGCTGACGCGTTTCCTCACAACTCTCATACAGTTGCTCGGACCAGCCAGGGTCACACCGCGCTCGGCTGAACTGGGAATCGTACGGCCCCAACCCGGTAGCGCGAATTTCTGCACTGTTCCACAAACGCATGAAGTACGCATGCACCTGCTCCACCGCCGCTCCCTGCACATAGGCATCGCGATCCACGTATGCCTTTTTGACATAGCTCTTGGCGGCGATGCCGAACCACGGGTTCTCGAGATTACGGCCTCCCACCAGCATTTGCTGGCGATCAATTGCCAGCACCTTGTCGTGCAGCCGACGCGTCATCCAACGTGGCTTGGTCAGACGCAGCGGATGGTACTCTCTGATCTCGACGCCCTCTTGGATTAGGTATGCCTGCATGGGCTGCGAAAGCTGGTTGAATACCCCATCGATGAGAAATCGCACTCTCACTCCCCTGCGAGCGGCATCGCGCAACAACGCCATGTAGGAGAGCGCCATCTGGTCATTGGACGCCCGGAATAGCTCGAGCAGGATCTCCGCCCGCGCCTGTCGGATAAGATCCACCCGGATCTGCGCCGCCTCTCGATCATCGTCGATAATGCGGAAGATGTCGGCCTTAGCGACATCGCTGAAATAACCAGCCAGCAGGGCCGCAAGTAGCAGCCGAATCAGGGCTTGGCGGCCGGGGAAAAGGGCAAAAATCGGCGACGGGCGTTTCACAACTGGCGTTTGGCTGTACAGACAAGCGGGCCTCTCGGGGCGGCTTAAGCTAATTGAGTTGCCTCTGGTTTGCAAACTTGCAGGGTAGCCGGATCTCACCCCTTTGGCGCGCAGTTGTCGGCCACCGGTCCCGATACCCGCGGCGAGCAAATCCGGATACATCATCTATACTTCTTTAAAGAACATGGATTCGTCCAGTAAGTTCAACAGGTTAAGAAATACCAAAAGTGCCACGATGGGCTCGAGGAGATACCTTGGCAAATCTCATATTCGCCGTTGACCGACCGTTTTTCGGAGTGGTCGTTGTGACGCGCATTTTTGACCACTTATTCAGCACTACTGGCTCACTGTCATCCCTGACTCGAGGTGGCACTTGAGCGTCACGAGACAGCCCCCCGTCGGCAAAGCCAAACTCAGCGAGACCCTGCACAATGTGGTGCAGGGCACTTCCGGGGTCGTGGGGCAAGACTTTTTCCGGGTGCTGGTACGACAGATGGCCAAGGCGCTCAACATGCGCTACGCCGTCGTCGGCGAATTGGTGGCAAAGCAACGAGTACGTACGCTCGCGCTTTGGACCGGCGACGGATACGGGCTCAACTTCGAGTACGCGCTCGCCAGCATGCCGTGCGAAACAGTGGTGGGGCAACAGCTGCGACTCTACCCGAAAACAGTGCGACAAAGATTTCCTAAGGCCCATCTGCTGGCAGAAATGGAGGCCGAGTGCTATATCGGTATTCCGTTGTTCGATACCCACCGACGCCCGCTAGGCCTACTCGCCCTCTACGACATTCGGCCTTTCGACGAGACCGCTAACGCGTACGCCGAATCGATATTATCCATCTTTGCCGCGCGTGCCGGGGCCGAGCTTCAACGCCACCGGGTCGAACAGGCGCTGTTCGAAGAGCGCGAGCGAGCGCTCGTGACCTTGCACTCCATTGGCGATGGCGTAATACGAACCGATGCCAGAGCCACTATCGATTACATGAATCCGGTGGCCGAGCAGCTCACCGGTTGGACTCAGACAGAAGCTGCGGGCATGTCCGTTGATCTCGTGTTTACCGCGCTCGATGAATCGAGCCGACAACCTGCGGCGAGTGCTGTCGCGCGCGTGCTTACGGAACGTTGCAATATCAGCGACACCGATCACGCCATCCTCGTAAGTCGCGACGGTACCGAGTATACAATCGAACGCTCGGCCTCGCTGATAAACGGGCGCAATAACGAATGCCTGGGCGCGGTCATGGTGTTCCGCGACGTGAGCGAGGCACGACGACTTGCCCAAGAAATTTCTTATCAGGCAAGCCATGATCCTCTAACTGGGCTTGTCAACCGACGAGCGTTCGAGTCGCGACTGGAAGCGGCAATTACAAGCGCACGCAATGACCACAAGAATCACGGTTTGTGCTTCCTCGACCTTGATCAATTCAAGATCATCAACGACACCTGCGGGCATGTCGCAGGTGATGAGCTCCTGAAGCAGTTATCCGGCTTGCTACAAACAAACGTGCGTGAGAGCGATACGGTGGCGCGTCTAGGAGGAGACGAGTTTGGCGTCCTGCTCGACGGCTGCCCGCTCGGTAAAGCCGAAGTGATTGCGCAGACCCTACTCGATGCAATCAAGGATTTCCGCTTTGTCTGGCAAGATCAGACCTTTCAGGTTGGCGTAAGCATCGGTCTTGTGGCGATCACGCCAAGCGCGAACATGGCCCAACTCTTGACGCAGGCGGATGCCGCCTGCTATGCGGCTAAAGATCTCGGCCGCAACCGCATTCACGTCGGCCAGAGCGAAGATATTGGGTTCACGCGTTGGCAGAGGGGACTACGTTGGGTCGACGACATCAATGGTGCGCTCGAACAGGGGCGTTTTCGCCTGTATTGCCAACCCATACGCCCGCTCGCGCCGACAAATGGTGATGGCCAGCACTATGAGGTGCTATTGCGCATGCTCGAAGACGACGGTACGGTCGCACTGCCGAATGCGTTCTTGCCAACGGCGGAACGCTACAACTTGATGTCGAAAATCGATCACTGGGTGATCCGTAGTGTTTTCCGTTCTTATGCTGGCAAGCACGGGCTGTTTGCCAAACACAATAAGCCCGTGCAACTCGCAATTAACCTCTCCGGTAATTCGCTTAACGAAGAACAGTTGTTGCCCTACATTCGCCAGCAGCTGAGTGAATACGGTATCCCGCCTGAAATCGTCTGCTTCGAGATCACCGAAGCCGCGGCTATCAGCAACGTGCGCCGTGCCGCTCATGTTATTCGCGAATTGAAGAAATTGCGTTGTCGATTTGCGCTCGATGACTTTGGCAGCGCCCTGTCATTTGCCTATCTGAAAAACCTGCCAGTGGACTACATCAAGATTGACGGTGCTTTCGTCGGAAACATAATAAACAACCGCATCGACCGCGCCATGGTTGCCGCGATAAATCAAATCGGGCACGAGATGGGGATGCAAACCATCGCTGAGTCGGCCGAGAACAGCACTATCGTCGACAGTCTGCGCCAGCTTGGCGTGGACTACGCACAGGGCTTTGTCTTCGGGGAGCCACGGCCGGTGGAAGTGCAGGCTCATGCGCCACTAGCCCAGGTCGCAAGCCGTTGAGCCTGGGAACCGGCTGACCTTAACTACCCGTAGGGGCGGTGGCGCAGTCGGTAGGCTTGTGTTTTGGCGCTTAGCCCTAGATACTACGGGTTGCGGCGGCGGTTAAGGGGACCAACAACGACAAGAGCTTAACAGCCACGCGGTCTTTTTGACGCCGCTTTTTACTTTCTTTTCCTTGGAACAAATCACGCAGGGACGGCTGTAGCACGGGCGCGCCTATACGCGCCTGCGCATGAGATTTAGACGATGTACACGAACACAGCTGTAACCGAGAACATGCGCCCGCATGTGGCAAACAAAAACCTTCTCTGGCGACAGCTTGAAACACGGGTATCCAGCCCGGGGGTGCCACAGGCGCGCGTGCATGCAAAACAAAGCGCGGCGCTGACGCAGATGTTTACCGGACTCGCTTTAGATGCCGCTCATCGTCGACAAGTTCAGCAAGCTTCATAGATTGGTCAGTCATCACAGGGAAGCGGACTTCCAATCATGTGTTGCAGTTGTTGCCAATCAGATGTTTGGCTCCACGGCCGTCTATGTCGATGTCAGACAGGGGCTTACGGCTAGCG
>QKEI01000021.1 GCA_003251795.1 Candidatus Muproteobacteria bacterium | reverse complement strand
AATGCCCACCTGCTCACCTGTCTTCAACTGATACGTCAAGGGCACCATTTGCCCGTTGACCTTCGCACCGCGGCAACGGTGACCTATCTCGGTGTGGATGTGATAGGCGAAATCCAGGGGCGTCGCTCCGCGCGGCAGATCAACGATGTTGCCCTTGGGAGTAAAGACGTAAATGCGGTCGACGAAGACCTCCGATTTGAACTGGTCGATGAACTCGCTCGCTCCGGCAATTTCATCCTTCCAATCCAGCAACTGGCGCAGCCATAAAATCTTTCTGTCGAAGGCCTCGTCCTCTTTTCTTCCCTCCTTGTAACGCCAGTGTGCCGCCACTCCGAGCTCGGCTTCGCGTTGCATCTCGCGCGTACGAATCTGCACCTCTACCGTCTTGCCTTCGGGGCCGATCACAGCGGTGTGGATGGAGCGGTAATTGTTCTCTTTTGGAGTGGCGATATAGTCGTCAAACTCCCCGGGCACGAATTGCCATTGCGTATGCACGATGCCGAGCGCCGCGTAACAGTCAGGGATCGTCTCCACCAACACGCGCACAGCACGCACGTCGTGTATCTGGTGCAGATCCTGGTTCTTGCGCAACATCTTGCACCAGATGCCATAGCTATGCTTGGCGCGCCCCTTGACCTCGGCCGCGATGTCGGCATCGGCTAGGTAACGTTCCAGTTCTCCGGCGAAGTGGGCAATGTACTCCTCACGATCGATGCGTCGCTCGGCCAGCCGATGCCCTATCTCCTGATAGGCGCCCGGTTCCAGATAGCGGAACGCAAGATCTTCCAGTTCCCACTTGATCTGCCAGATTCCGAGGCGATTGGCCAAAGGGGCAAACAACTCGAGCGTTTCCTGCGCAATGCGCCTCTGCGTTGGTGGCGGTAATGAATCCAGCGTACGCATATTGTGCAAACGGTCAGCTAGCTTTATTAAAACCACCCGCACATCCTCAGCCATTGCCAACAACATCTTGCGCAGGCTCTCAGAATGCGCCGGCTCTCTCCTTCCCGACTCGCTGCGCGGCGGTAATTCGTTGATGACATCCATCTTAGTGACACCGTCGACCAGTCGTGCTACTGCACTACCAAAAGTCTGTGCGATCTCTTCCAGCGTATACGCCGTGTCCTCAACGACATCATGCAATAGCGCGGCGGCGATGGTCTCGTGATCAAGGTGCAGATCCGCCAATATCAGTGCCACTTCGAGGGAGTGATTGACAAAAGGCTCCCCTGAGGCGCGTTGCTGTCCCGCATGCGCCCTGCCAGCGAACTCATAGGCCCGGTGGATCATGTCGGCTTCCACCCCCATGCGTCCGGCCACGAGAGCCTGCAGCCGGCTCCCAGCTAGGTCCGAGGCCGACGCCTGGCTCTGGCCTTTGACATCTATGCTCGCGGTCTCATTCATAGCGGAAACAGTCGATTCTTTAATATATAAGTATGCGGCCGCATTGGTCGAAATGAAATGGCTCGAAGCCCCGACGGGCGAAATCACAGGGCTTTCTGGAGGGGTGTGCTACTGCACGAATGCTGAGGAGAGCCCTTGACCTGGGATGCCGCTACAGACGCCAGGATACCGCTTGACGTATTTTCTGGGCAATCTGTTGCAAGTGCTCCCCGTGCTGGCCAACCAAGGCCATGCTGCCGTTGCGTGTGGGCAAAATCACGCCTTCGAGTTTCTCGCTATGCACGGCGACCGGTTTCGATATGAACTCCTTCGGCATCAGCAGGACAATGACAGGCCCTCTACTACCGTCGAATACCAGATGTACACCGCCATTCTTAGACAGAGGGCACAGGCTCGCATGCCGCACCCGTCCCGGGTTGCCCTTGAGCTCTACGCCCGCTTTGTCGAGGACCCGGGCGAGTTCGGGCTGCCCAACGTCCCACTCCGTGGACAACAAGTCTCGTTCCATTTCAATGTGGGCAAGTACGCGCTGGTCGGGAGATGGCGACGGGGCACGCGTCGCCAACAATATGCCAGCAATGAGCGCAACTGTTAGCAGCACGCCAGCCACTAACGTATAAACCCCCCGCCGCTGCCCCTCGCTTGCGACGTCGCCGTGAAGCGACTGTCGCAAGACAATCCGTGAGGCCAGATTATCCGGTACCTCGACATGCAAGGCTGCCACGAGCTTGCTCTCGAGCTGGTTCACATCCCTTGCAAAAGCAGCGCAACGCACGCATTCTCGCTTGTGACGTATGAACGCTTTATCCTGCGTGGCAGGTTCGGCGAGACAAAGACGACGAAATTCCAAGCAATTCATCATAGCCGCAACTCAATATCCCCACTCTCTTCATCGCCACCCGTGAGCACAGCCCGCAGCTTCTGGCGAGCACGGAATAAGCGTGTCATCACAGCGCCTGGCGACAGATCCAGCAGCTCCGCGATCTCATCACAGCGATAACCACCGAGCACCTGTAGCAGCAAAGGTTCGCTGTACTGCGGCGCAAGCTCGGCGATCGCCCGGCGTAGGGCTAGGGTATCCGCATCCGAATGAGACGTGCTCGTGGCCAGATGGTCCAAGTTGAGCTCGCTATCTAGCTCCGGTCGGTAGCGTTCGTAGGCGCGGGCGTGCTCGCGTCGCAGAATGGTAATCAGCCATCCCTTGGCCGCACGCTCATCGCGCAGGCTGTCCAGCGAGCGCCAGGCACGCAGGAAGGTTTCTTGGACCAGCTCCTCAGCGCGATGGCGATCACGACAGAGCCAGACCGCGTAGCGGTAAAGATCGTTTGAGAGCGCATACACCAACGCCTCAAAGCGTGTCTGCTTACCTACCATGGGGGAAAAGACCGGGGTTTGGTGCGCTCGATTGCAGCGCCTTGCCATATCCAACGCAAGTGACGGGAAAGTTTGGCAACCGAGCACTTTCGAGTGCGCTCGTCGGTGACCTCGTGGAAAAGTAAATATAGAATACAATCAATCACTTAAATGATTTCAGGCGATAATCCACGCTCTCCGCCGCTTAAACTTGATCCGTTTAGTAGGTTATTGTATCCTATTTTCCTAGCGAAACACTCGGGATTTGACAGCAGCAAATCCGTTAACATCATGCGGGGGCATCTCTATGAGACTATCAACCAAAGGCCGCTATGCGGTGACGGCAATGATCGACCTGGCGCTCCATAACGACGTGGGCCCCGTTGCGCTTACTGATATCGCCGACACGCAGAAGATTTCCGTTTCGTACCTCGAGCAGCTCTTTGCGCGCTTGCGCAAGAACGGGCTGGTTACCGGTATGCGCGGACCGGGCGGCGGTTACCGGCTGGCGCGGGCGGCCGATGAGATTACGGTGGCAGAGATTATTGCAGCCGTCGATGAACAGATCGATATGACCCGTTGTGCGGGCAAACAGGACTGTCAGGATGGCGAGAAGTGCCTCACGCACGAGCTCTGGGTCGATCTCAGTAGGCAACTCTATGACTTCCTCCACGGCATCACTCTAGGGCAGGTCTTGCAGTGGCCGGCAGTGAAACAGGTAGCCGAACGCCAAGAGGCGCGCCATCCACGCGGATTTCAGTCAAAATCTGAGAACGTGGCCTGAACTTTCAGCCCCGCTGTGACTCAATGCAGCCAGCAGATGCGGGGCCGCATAGAACCGATGATGGAGGCAGTGCATGCCAACGGGATCACAAGACATTAGTGGTTTGATCAAGCGTGAGTACGCGGCCGGTTTCGTCACCGATATTGAGGCCGACGCCATCCCGCCTGGTCTGAGTGAAGAAATTGTCCGCGTGATCTCGGCGAAGAAGAACGAACCACAATTCATGCTCGACTGGCGCCTGCGGGCTTACCAACATTGGTTGTCGATGAAGGAGCCGAACTGGGCGAACGTGCACCATCCCGCGATCGATTATCAGGACATCACCTATTACTCCGCACCGAAGTCGGACAAGGATCGGCCGAAGAGCCTGGACGAGATCGACCCCAAGCTGCTGGCGACATATAGCAAGCTCGGAATTCCCCTGGAAGAACAGAAGGTGCTCGCCGGTATTGCCGTCGATGCCGTGTTCGACAGCGTATCGGTCGCAACCACGTTCCGGGAAGCGCTCGCCGAGAAGGGCGTCATCTTTTGTTCGTTCTCGGAAGCGGTCCAACAACACCCGGAGTTGGTACAGCGCTACCTCGGTTCAGTCGTACCATACACTGACAACTTCTTCGCCACGCTGAATTCAGCCGTTTTCAGTGATGGATCATTCGTCTATATACCCAAGGGCGTGCGTTGCCCGATGGAGCTCTCGACCTATTTTCGTATCAATGCCTCCAAGACGGGTCAGTTTGAGCGCACTCTGATCGTCGCCGATGAAGGCAGCTATGTCAGCTATTTGGAGGGTTGCACCGCGCCAATGCGCGATGAGAACCAACTGCATGCCGCGGTGGTCGAGCTGATTGCGCTCGCCGGCGCGGAGATCAAGTATTCGACTGTACAAAACTGGTATCCCGGCGACGAGCAGGGCCGCGGCGGCATTTATAATTTCGTCACCAAACGCGGTGCCTGTCGCGGTGAGAGCGCCAAGATCTCGTGGACACAAGTAGAAACGGGCTCGGCCATCACCTGGAAGTACCCGAGCGTGTTACTGGAGGCGGACAACACTGTCGGTGAATTCTATTCAGTGGCGCTGACCAATAACTACCAGCAAGCCGATACGGGTACGAAGATGATACATATCGGCAAGAATACCAGCAGCACGATCATTTCCAAGGGAATCTCAGCCGGTCATGGCCAGAACTCCTATCGCGGCCTCGTGAAAGTGCTCAAGGGAGCGGAGAACGCGCGCAACTATACACAGTGTGATTCGTTACTCATGGGCGGCACATGTGGAGCTCATACCTTTCCATACGTGGAGGTAAAGAACCCTACCGCCAGGGTAGAGCACGAGGCGACGACCTCGAAGATCAGTGAAGATCAACTTTTCTACTGCAGGCAGCGCGGCTTATCGGCAGAAGACGCCGTCTCCATGATCGTCAACGGTTTCTGCAAAGCGGTATTCAAGGAATTGCCGATGGAGTTTGCGGTAGAGGCACAAAAGCTGCTGGGTATTAGCCTGGAAGGTGCGGTTGGCTAGACCTTATAGCTGCCTCGCGTCCCGCGCTGAATAAATGAAATTACTGTATAGAGCACTAAACTAAGAGGCCACGATGCTTTCTATCAAGAACCTGAAAGTTAACGTTCAGGGCAAACCGATTTTGCAAGGTATCGATCTGCGAGTAAACGCGGGTGAGATACACGCTATCATGGGTCCCAACGGTTCGGGTAAAAGCACGCTCGCCCATGTGCTTGCCGGGCGCGACGGTTACGAGGTGACGGCAGGCGACGTGACCTATCTGGGCAAAGATCTACTCGCCATGACGCCCGAAGAGCGTGCGCGTGCCGGGGTTTTCCTGGGATTCCAGTATCCCGTGGAAATCCCGGGGGTAAGCAATATCTACCTACTCAAAGCCGCCCTCAATGCGGTACGCAAGCACCAAGGACTGGATGAGCTCGATGCCATCGATTTTCTTGCCCTCATCAAGCAGAAACTCAAGATGATGCATATGAGCGAAGAACTGCTTTACCGATCAGTCAATGAGGGTTTTTCCGGTGGCGAGAAGAAACGCAACGAGATCCTACAAATGGCGGTTCTGCAACCGACGCTTGCGATTCTCGATGAGACTGATTCGGGGCTCGATATCGACGCCCTCAAGGTCGTGGCCGACGGCGTCAACTCGTTGCGTAGCCCGGAACGCGCAATCATTATCGTGACACACTATCAGCGTCTTTTGAACTATATCGTCCCCGACCGTGTGCATGTTCTCACCAACGGGCGCATCGCCAAATCAGGCGATCGGGAGCTCGCGCTCGAGCTGGACAAGCGCGGTTATGGCTGGATCGACGCAGAGGTCGGACAGGCGGGCAGCACGGCACAATGAACGCCAGCCTCGAAACCAAGGACATTTACCTGGACGCGCACGCGCATGGGGCGAAAGATCTTGCGGGGCATCAATGGCCATGGGTTGAGCAAACGCGCAGGCGGGCGCTGGCGCAATTTGCCGAACAGGGCTTTCCCACGACCCGCGACGAGGAATGGCGCTACACCAACGTTACGCCTATTCAGCGCAATGCTTTTCATCCTGCTCCGAAAGACCTCGCGGGCCTGACGCTGGAACGGTTGAAACCCTTTGTTTTCCCGGATCTGCCTTGCCACCGCCTGGTCTTTGTAAATGGTCACTTCGCACCGCAGCTATCGAAGCTTTGCAAGCTGCCCGCTGGCGCCATCGTCTCGAGCCTCGCAGGCGCCATCGACCGTGGTGCCGCGTTCTTGCAACACCATCTGGCCCAATACGCACCGACCGACAGGTATGGCTTTGCGGCTCTCAATACCGCCTTCTTGGTCGATGGCGCCTGCGTCTATTTGCCTCGCGACGTGATATTGACAGATCCGGTGCATGTGCTGTTTGTGTCGACGCGACGCAACGAGCCGGTGCTGGCGCAGCCGCGCAACCTGTTCGTCGCCGAGGCGAACAGCCGGATGGTGCTTATCGAGAGCTATATCAGCCTCGACGACACACGTTATTTCACCAACGCTATCAGTGAAATCGTTGCCGCTGAAAATGCCGCCGTTGAGCACTACAAGCTCGGGCAAGAGAGTGCCGAGGCCTACCATATCGGCGGCATCTATGTGCACCAGCATGCCAATAGCCGCTTCGTCTCGCATAATGTCACCATTGACGGAGCGCTCGTGCGCAATGATATCGATGTGCTGTTCGAGGCCGAGGGCAGCGAATGCATCCTCAACGGGCTCTATGTGGCCAGTAACCGACAGCATATAGATAATCATACGCGCCTCGATCACGCGCGGCCTCGCTGCAGCAGTCGTGAGTTCTATAAGGGCGTGCTTGACGGACGTGCTCGTGCGGTATTCAACGGCCGTATCATCGTTCGCCAGGATGCGCAGCTTACTGACGCCCGACAGGAAAACAAGAACCTGCTGCTTTCCCGCGATGCAGAGGTCGATACCAAGCCACAGCTCGAGATCTATGCTGACGACGTGAAATGCTCCCATGGTGCTACCGTCGGCCAGCTTGATGATGACGCACTTTATTATCTGCGCTCCCGTGGCATCGATGCGGCGACCGCACGCCATGTGCTTACTTATGCCTTTGCCAAGGACGTTCTTAACCGCATGACATTGGAACCGATCCGCAGTTATGTGGAAAACATGCTAACCATGCGCCTGCTCCAGGGTCAGACCATCGAGAAACTCGCATGAGTATCCGCAACGACACCGTCGCCCGGCAGGTAACGCCCGCTTACGATGTCGCGCGTATCCGTCATGATTTTCCGGCGTTGCATCAGGAGATCCACGGGAAACCTCTAGTGTACCTGGACAACGGTGCTTCGGCGCAAAAGCCAAGGGCTGTTATCGATGCTATCAGCGAGTTCTACGCGCACGATTACGCCAACGTACACCGCGCAGTGCATACACTGGGCGAACGGGCGACACAGACCTACGAAGCCGCACGTGAAAAGGCCCGGCATTTTATCAACGCCCGAAGCCCGGAAGAGATCATCTTCGTCCGTGGCACGACCGAAGCGATCAATCTGGTCGCACAGAGTTACGGTAGAAACACCCTGCGCGCAGGTGACGAGGTCATTCTGACGCAGATGGAGCATCACTCGAACATCGTACCCTGGCAGTTGTTGCGCGAACAGACGGGTATCGTGCTGCGCGTCGTGCCGATCGATGACAGCGGTGAGCTCATACTCGATGAGCTCGAGAAATTGTTCAATCGGCGCACACGTCTGCTCACACTGACGCACTTATCAAACGCACTCGGCACTATTAACCCCGTGCATCGTATTATCGAAATGGCGCATGCGCGGAATGTGCTCGTACTATTGGATGCTGCACAGGCCGTACCGCATCTCTCGGTAGACATGCAGGCGCTGGATTGCGATTTCTACGCATTCTCCGGGCACAAGCTGTACGGCCCCAGTGGCATCGGGGTGCTCTACGGTAAAAAAGACTTACTCGCGGCGATGCCGCCTTACCAGGGCGGTGGCGAGATGATCCGCTATGTAACCTTTGAAAAGACCGAATATGCCGATCTGCCTTGCAAGTTTGAGGCGGGCACGCCCAATATCGCCGGTGCCGTCGGTCTCGGCGCCGCCATCGACTATGTCAGCGGCATCGGCCTGGCGGCCATTGCCGCACACGAGCAAGACTTATTGGCTTACGCTACCGACCGGGCGGCGGAGGTTGCGGGCATGCGCATCGTCGGCACGGCGCGCGAGAAGGCCAGTATTCTTTCTTTCGAGCTGGCGGGTATACACCCGCATGACATCGGTACCATTCTTGACAGCGAAGGGATTGCCATTCGTGCCGGTCACCACTGCGCCATGCCAGTGATGCGGCGTTTCGGCGTACCGGCTACCGCGCGAGCCTCATTTGGCATGTACAATACGCGCGACGAGATAGATGCACTGATTGCTGCACTGCATAGGGCGAGGGAGGTTATTCGGTGATGTCAGACCTGCGTGATTTGTACGAAGAGGTTATCCT
>QKEI01000037.1 GCA_003251795.1 Candidatus Muproteobacteria bacterium | reverse complement strand
GGCATCGTTTTGGGGAACGATCTTGTACAAATCGTTCGTCTTGATGAGCACCGCGCCCTTCATGCGCAACAGCGCTTCCAGTGTCGGAATCAAGCTGTTGCGGGCCAGCGGCGCGCTTGTTTGCAGATAGACTTTACCCTTGATCTTCTCATCGATGGCATAATTCAACTGGAGAATATCGCCGAGAATACTCTTCACCACCTCAGCGATATCCGAGCCTTGGAAGTTGAGTGTGATGTCGCCACCATCACCGATTGCATACGCCGGGCGTTGTGCCGCCTTCTTGTCAATAAACTCGCCGCTGCCGCGAAACAGCTCCGCCTGCGGCAGTTTCGTGTTCGCGTCATTGAAGATCACGCTGCCGTCACGCCCGAACACCTCGGCCTCCTTGGCCGGTGCGGCTTCTTTCGCCGTCTGCGAGGCCGACTCAGGCTTCTGCGCGGCAGGCGGTGTGACAGGCGTGGCGCAACCTGCGGCGAGCACGGCTGCCAGGATCATCAGCGAACGCATATTGCGGTAGCTCAGTCGCATTACCTCGTCCTCGCCCTCTGCGCGGTGGCGGGTCCCGCGCTCGGACCCTGTTGTGTTTGCGTCTCGGGATGCAACAGCATCTCGTGGGTTGCCGTGCCTTTCTCGAAGATGATGCCATCGTCGCGAATCTCCGCGAGCACCCATGGACCGAGTTTGGCGCCCTGCTGCAAACGCAGCGTCTGTCGCTGGCGCTTGTCATAGATGATGGCAAGATTGCTGTCCGCGCTCTTGACGATGCCTTCGAGCTCCAGCTGGTCGAACTGCACCGGCGTCGCCTGCTCGGGCTCGGGTTTCGGCGGTGGTCGGCGCGAGGCATCGAACAGCGGGCGCTCGATCACCTCGGCAAACTCCGGCAACGGTGGGAAGTTGATTGCCACTTGGGACGGTGCGGGCGTGGCCTGGGAGCTCGCAGTAACGCTGACACCAGTCGCGCGTGCGGTACCGAGCCCACTGTATAGCTCTACGCCAATGACCGCCAGCAAACTCGTGCAGAGCGCTGCCAGCGCCCATGTTAGCACACCGGTGCGGCGCCCGATTTTCATAGCGCGTGTCTCCGCATGTAACCACTCGCCTCGAAGCTGATCTGCAGCTGCACCTCCGGTTGGGCTTGGCGGGCTCGCGTCACAAACGTGTGACCGCCGCGGCGGATTGACACGTTGTCCAGTAGCAACATCGGCCGACCGGTCTCGAGCCCGTGCAACACCTTGTGCAACGCCTCGATATCGCCGCGCATGTCCACGCGCACCGTTGCCACATTGGCGTGCTCGGTACGCTGGCTTGCAAGCACTTGCGTGCTCACGAGTTGGCCGCCACTGCGATCAATTACACGTTTGATGTGTTCCTGTAGCTCGGCCGAGGCGAGCGTCTCGTCGTCACTGCGCAGGTAGTAGCGCGTGCTGGCACCTTGTCGCTTGATTTGGTTGAGCGCATTCTGGGTAGCGCTCTGCGTTTGCGCTACGTTCAGGTAGCGTTGCAAACGCTCGCCCAGTTCAGCGATGCGCTCGTCGTAGCGGTGCTGTTGCGCGATCACGGGCGCAACCAGCAACACACCGACGAGCGCTAGCACCAGCGCCAGCAACCCCACCGCCAAGACACGGCTTTGTATCGGTGTCAACGGCATCATCATTTAACCGACGGCCTCGCAGCAATGGTGGCAGAGATCAAGAAACGTTCGCGCGCGCTCGTTCCCACCCGCGTCACGGGTGCGTCGAAGTGCACATCGGTAAACATTTCCGTGGCAAGCAACAGCGTCGCCACCTCAGAGGCATTGGCCGACTCACCTTGCAACTTCACCTTCGAGCCGTTCAGTTCCAAGCGCGTTAGCCAGGTGCTGTCGGGGAGGGTGCGCGTGACCTGACCCAGGACGGCGATCACCAATGGCCGTGCTTTGCGCTCCTCGGCCAGGGCGTTCGACGCCAACACCAGCTGTGCGAGCTCCTTGCGCAGTTGCTCGGCCTGCAATGCCTGGACCCGCGCCGCTTCTACCCGAACCTCGAGCGCCTGTACCTGCTGGTGCTTTTGCACCAGCGGCACGGCGACGGCAACCAAGACGAGCACCAACGCTAGCGCTGTCAGTACCCGACGCAGACGATGGCCATCGCCACGCACGGGCAGCCTGCGCGCCGGTGCCAACAACTCCATCGTTTGGAGCCGCCCCTGCACGGACTGACTCACACCCCAGATGGTAAGCGATGTCGCTGCCAAACCAGCCCCGGCAAGGGTATCGAGCAAGGGATCGACGGCACTGCGCGGGACCACCGCAAGCAGCACGCTGAGTGAACTTTTGGCTGCGTCGCGCTTGACGATGGTGTAGTCGTAGTACACCTCATCGGCCTTGAACGGTGTCTGCCGATCCATCTCAAAAGCCAGCACCTCGCGCAGGTTCTCTTCCGCGGCCAACGGAAAGCTCAGTGTGCGAATCAACGCGTGGCGCTGCGCGACACGCACGATGATTTCATCGAATGACTCCCTGGCGGCCGCATGCAGGGCGGTCTCGACCTCGGGTTGGTTGCGCATGTCTGCATCTATATTCAGCGTAGCGAGTTCGCGTGCGCCGTCGGCATTGTGCAAGCTGACGCGCGCCTGGCGTCCGTCAACGTCGAGCAGCAGCCGCTGCGTACCGCGCCCCAGTCGCTCGCGCCATGCAAGCGGCATCAACGCCTGCAACTCGCTGGTCCACCAAGCGGTGAAGCTGCCCAGTTGCTGGCGCAGTGAGCCACGTTCTAACGTCACAGCCAATACCAGCTGGCTCGTCGCCATTA
>QKEI01000159.1 GCA_003251795.1 Candidatus Muproteobacteria bacterium | reverse complement strand
TTGGGCCGTGGTCGGCGAGCCGCGACGAAAGTATCTATGGATTCTGAGTCGCACGCCGACGCTCGACGAGGCAACCTACCAAGCGATCCTCTCGCGCCTACCGGCCAGGGGCTACGATCCAACTCAACTGCAGCGTACTCCGCAACCCAGACCCTAGCGTTGGCAGGGCTAGGTACCTTGTCTTGGCATGCCCGTCGTTGCTGACGGTTTTCTCACATTTCACTGATAGCCCGGGCAAAGTGCTCGACCTGATCCCAATCTGTAAACTCCGCAACCGTTTTCGGATCGGTGGGGCCGTTCGTAAGGTACATGATCAGACGTATTATCAAACGGTCGAAGAATTGGTATTTCGGATAGTCTATTTTTCCTGCAAAGACCGCTACCTCATTAGGTCGCCATGGGACTTGGTTTAGAAATTTCCGCAGATAGGGATTGCTGTCGGGTTGGTTCTTATCTGGTTTCCGTGCGGTAAGATTAACGGAGAAAAAGGCGCTCGGTTTATTACCCAGAATTCTCTTATTACGCTTTACGAAATCAAAAACTTTCTTATTATGTTTCCCGTAGCGAATACTGGCGCCAACGACGATCTTGTCGAATGTTCCGAGGTCTATATTCGACTCGTCGCTGATAGAAAAAAGTTTGACTTCATAGCCACACTGTTCAACCACGGACTGTATTCTGTGGCATATCTTCTTAGTGTGCCCGTCAGTGGTGGAATAAAGAATAAGGATGTTTGCCATTATAGATGTCGGATAGGTTCATCTAACTCGCTCGCAAGATCTGATTGTACGCTGGGGCATCACCGATCATCATCCGTGCGGCAATCTTTTTGACGCGTGGGCACGGCACACTGTCTTGGCGGGCGGCGTATTTCCGGTGAGCTGGGGATTCACCGTTGGGCACAGGCCATTCCTGTTTTTCAAAAAAAACCCCCGCACAAAGGCGGGGGTGAGTTACTGCTCCAGATGAAACCGTGTCGTTGCTAAGATGCTCTTTGCCGGGCCGAACGAAGTGCTAGCTGCCGTCCCTCGGGCCAAGATTGTGCGGACAATAGCGGGTGTGGTTTTCCCCGCGACGTCCACATTGCGGGCATTCCGCTTTAGGCAGCCGCGCGGTGCCTAGGCGATCAACACCCTGTCTGTTGACCCTGAGCCTCGTCGGTCGTGCAGGACCGATGCTGGTAATACTGGCCATAATGCTTTACTTCGTTGCTCTTTATCCTGGCCAAACGGCCCCCACCCGGCGAGGCCGAATAACATGCATGACTATGCAGGACTCATTCCATGTTTACTATGTGAATGATTTCTAAAGATAAAGCCATTGTTGGGCGACGGCCACGACTACCAAACTGTAAAGTCTGCCGACGGTTTTCTTCCACGCTTCGGACACATATGTTGGCGATGGGCTCATATAGGGCGAATTTTCGCAGACTAGTTTAGTCAGAGCAGGTGTAAACGGATTCGACAGTTATCGATGCAGGCGAAGTCGACCCAAGGCCGCAAAGACCGCGACCCTTTCTTGGGTGTTTGGTCACAAACGAAGAAAGGCGGGTGATGCACCCGCCTCTCCCTCGCGCAGCCGGCTATCAGGTGCGTGGGCCGCGGAACCAGTAACGGTCGAGCACGACCTTCTGCTCAGACGTCAGGACCTTATAAACGTCGGTCCTTGCCTTTTGCACGGCCTTCATGCCTTCCAGGCGCTTCTCCATGAACGCGATGTGCTCGTCTACGTTCTGTGATTGCCAACCGGGATGTTCCTCGGTCATGGTCTGCACCTGCACGCGAACGGCGTTCTCGAATGCTTGCCATGCCTTGGTCTGCTCTGCCGTGAGGTTCAGCTCGCTCTTGATGGCATCGAGCCGGGCATCGATTGCCCCCGCACCCAGGCACGGACTCGCCCCGCCGTACATGCCGTGCATGCCATAACCAGGTCCGCCGCCGTGCATGCCATGCATGCCGTAACCGGGCCCGCCACCGTATGCTCCCATCATGCCGCCGCCTTGGCCGTAGCCCGGGCCGTGAGCATAGGCCACCGCCGCGAGCGTGATACCGATTGCGGTTGCCGTTGTGACAACGATTTTTGACAGGGTTCTCATGGTTGCCTCCTTTGTAGGTCTGTTTACCTTCTGCGAGTGTTATAAAAGCACCTGCACGTAACCGGTGTGTGTCACCAGGCCGGACTTTTGTAACGCGCTGTATCAGGAGGCGCAGCGGTTACATTCCGTTACAATTTCCTGCCGCCCGTCGAGTTCGACCGGCGTAATATGGAGAATCATGAACAGGGCCGAGCATATTTTGATTGTCGACGACGACGCAGAAATTCGAAGCCTCCTGCGCGACTATCTCGAGCGCAATGGCATGCGCGCCGAGGCGGTAGCGGACGGCCATGGCATGCGCGCCGCGCTGCAAAGGGGCCGCTTCGACCTCGTCATCCTTGACCTCATGCTCCCTGGCGAGGACGGACTGACGCTTTGCCGCGACCTGCGCGCCCACTCCAACCTGCCGGTCATCATGCTGACCGCGCGCGGCGAGGATACCGACCGCATCGTCGGCCTTGAGATGGGGGCAGATGACTACGTGCCGAAGCCGTTCAACCCGCGCGAGCTGCTGGCGCGCATCAAGGCGGTGCTGCGCCGGGTGCAGTCGTTGCCTGAGAGCACAGCTCCAGTCGATGCCAAGCGCATGCGCTTCGCCGGCTGGACGCTGGATCTGACCACACACCAGCTCAGCTCGCCGAAGGGCGTGGTCACCCCGCTCAGCAGCGGCGAGTACCGCCTGTTGTGCGTATTCCTGGAACATCCGAACCGGGTATTGAGCCGCGACCAACTGCTCGATTTCACGCGCGGACGCGAGGCGACGCCGTTTGACCGCAGCATCGATGTGCAGGTCGGGCGACTGCGCCGACGCCTGGGAGACGCCGGGCGCGAGCCCGCATTGATCAAGACGGTGCGCAACGAAGGTTACTTGCTTGCCGCCACCGTGGAGCTCCAGAAATGATCAGGCTGCTGCCCTCGACGTTATTCGGCCGACTGGTGTTGATCCTGCTCGGTGGGCTGTTTCTAGCGCAGCTCGTTGGCGCGGCGATTCTGCTTCGCGCCCGCGCAACCGCGCTCTACGAGACGAGCGGGCGCTACGCGGTGCAGCGTGTCGCCGGCATTGTGCACGTGCTCGACGACATGAGCACAGATCAGCGCCGTTTGATCCTGCCTGCCCTGAATAGCGCCGGCCTGCGCGTTGCCTTCACCGCGGCGCCGCCGGGCGAACCCGCGCTTAGCGAGAACAGCTTCGCCACCACGCACCTGCGCGCGGCGCTGCATCGTGCACTGGGCGAGGAACGCAACGTACGCATCGCGGTAGTCGCCGCCGAGGCGGTGCCGGCGGTATTGCACGGGCCACCGCCGCCCCACATGGGGCACATGATGCCTTCCCCCCACATGGGTTTCTTCGGAGGTCCGCCGATTCGTAACGCATCCTTTCTGGTGCAAGCGCAGTTACGTGACGGGAACTGGGTCAGCATCGCGCACCAGCTCCCGGAAGAGGAATTCGCTTGGCCCGTTAAGCTCCTGCTCACCTTGGTCGTGCTGCTCGTTTCTGTGGTTGCGTTGTCTCTGATCGCGGTACGGTGGGTGACGCGTCCCCTCGCCGTGCTGGGACGCGCTGCCGATGAGCTCGGGCGCGACATCCAGCGCCCGCCGCTGGATGAGTCGGGACCGCTCGAGGTGCGCCGCGCGGCGCAAGCCTTCAACACCATGCAAGCCAGGTTAGCGCGTTTTCTGCGCGATCGCGCACACCTGCTGGCCGCGGTTTCACATGACCTGAAAACGCCGATTACGCGCTTGCGGCTGCGCGCCGAGCTGCTCGAGAACGACGAACTGAAAGCTAAGTTCGTCCACGATCTGGACGAGATGGAAACCATGGCCCGGACGACGCTTGATTTTCTGCGCGACGCCAATGCGCACGAGCCGGTGCAGCTCGTGGACGTCAACGCGCTCATCGAGAGCCTGCAGGCGGACGCCGATGAGTTGGGCCAGCAAGTACAAATCCAAGGCAGCGCCACCTCACCCTATGCCGGGCGACCGCTGGCACTGCAACGCTGCCTTCGCAATCTCATCGATAATGCCGTGAAATACGGCAAGCGTGCGACGGTGCACGTGAACGACAATGATGCGCGTCTAGAGATTATTGTGGCCGATGAAGGTCCGGGTATTCCCGAGCGGCAGCTCGAGCAGGTGTTCGAGCCGTTCTTTCGCCTGGAGCCGTCGCGAAACCGCGAGACCGGCGGTGTCGGCTTAGGGCTCAGCATCGCCCGCGATATCACTCGCGCCCACGGCGGCGATCTGGTGCTCCGCAATCGAGCGAGCGGCGGTCTCGAGGCAGTGCTCACGTTGCCACGCTGAGGTAGAGCATCTGCAGCCGTACTTAACTATCTTGGGAGCTTTCGGTCGGAAATGCGGAGTTCTAGAGGACGCTTGGTATGGTTATGAGTTATTTTGCTCAGCTCACCCCTCGGCGCAAGATTGCGCTCGGGTTCGCTTTGTTGTGGGTCATAGCATTTCTCGCCTTCGTGCTTCCTGCAGCGCTTCACTCAGCTCCGAGCTCATGGCATCCAATTTATCTAATACCTGTAGGCGGCTTCAATGCATTTGCTGTTGGGGTTGGGCTATTCGAATTGACCTGTTGGGCTGCCCCAGGCGTTGCCAGGCTAGTTGAAGGGAAATACTGTTTTTCGGTCCAAGTGTTGTTCGGTGTTTTTGCGGTGCTCCAAACTATCGCCTATCTAGCGAGCACTCACAGCACGTGGCAGTGAAATCTAGGTATCAAAAGGCTCGCTTCCTTTTGCGAGTCATCCGCCAGAGATGACGTTCGTGTAAGGACCCGGTCCAACAATGGCAGGCCGCGTCAAGCAGCGCGTGCGCCGTTTTCGCTACTTCGCCCCGAGGACTCTGGCTGCGCGGGTGTAATCCTTCGGTTTTACCCACAAGATCATGCCGTAGCGACCTTGGCCTGCGGCCACGGCATCGGCCGCGACTATATTAATCTTCTTATCCGCAAGCTTGCGGATGTGCAGGTGCGCCACACCGACGGCGTCGTTGCCCTGCGCAAGAAAGCCTTTCTTGGTCTTGCTCACCCGCCAGCCATTCTTCTTTGCCACCCGGTGGATCCCGGCAATGTTATCGGTGACGAGGTCGAGTTGTGCCATGCCCTTCTTGCCGGGAAAGCCAGTGAATGCGAGCAGGTTGATACCCGCGCGCTTGAGCTCGCCCAACACATTGGCGCCGGCGCCGGCGCGCATCGGGACGGTAACGTAGCAGTAGTTGACCTTGCGAATGCGGTGTGCCATAGGCACCTCCTTTTCCGGCGGGGGAGAGAAAAATGCTGCGGAACAGATATTCAAGGCAAATAGTATGCCGGTCAAGTCGGCGGTAATGAATGCGGAAGTACCTTGTGGGGAAACTCTTGGTCCAGCAGCACATGCTGAGCCGGGCGGCGGCCCTGGCGGCAGCGCATCGCTGTTCCCGCTGCAGCCAGACGGCGGTATCTCCTTTGTGCCAGTCCTTATATATAGGTTGATAAATGACACCTATCCCCAGTGGATCATTTTGACCACGCCAGTTGACAACAAGTACTGATTCTCGTATTTACGCTTACATCCAGCGGCGCGGACCGGCTATGCATCTCAGTATGGAGGGTTCCGACGTTGGTGAACGACCTTCGCGAGCAGAACTATGGCGCCCAGCTCGTTAGCTTCGTTCAGAATAAACTAGATAACACTTGAGGCTATTCCAATGAATCCGTTCGCCGAACTGCCGTTTTCTCTGTCGCCTGTTTTCATGCAAGTCTACGTCGTTCTGATGATATTAGCAGTCGCCGTTGGAACGCTAGTCGAAGTAGTTCACAAGAAAAGCGCCCAGTATTTCCTCGAAAATTGGCGCAACTCGAAGAAGAAAGCGCCGAGACAAGTCGGCGGCGGAAAAATAGTGTCCCTGGCGGTACAAACCCTTCTGCTGGACGTGCTGGCATCCGCAGAATTAAAGGACTGTAGCACCCGGCGCAGAGTCGCCCACCTGCTGATCATGTACGGTTTTGTGGCTCACATCATCGCCACGATTGTCCTGGTATTCGGGTACCCGACGTCCGCCATTTGGCCGTTTCTTTGGCACGTCGGGGCGCTGATGGTCTGCGTCGGCGGCTACTGGTTCTGGTTCTTCCTTCGAGTCGACGTCCTCGCCGAGGGATATTCGCCGTTTCGCGTTGTGCGCGCTGACTTGTTCATCCTCTCGCTGCTCGCAAGCGCGACACTGGGCCTGCTCTGGTCCTTACTGCAGGCGACGGGCGTTGCATGGCTGTTCTTCAGTTTGTACATAATCGCCACGACGGTGCTGTTCGGATCCGTTCCCTGGTCTAAGTTCGCCCATATGTTCTTCAAGCCTGCTGCCGCCCTGCAGAAACGGGTAACCGAAGCAGAGGGTTCAAGGAGCAACCTGCCGGCCCCAGCAGAGAAACCGGAAAGCTTCGGCCGCGCGCAGGGAGTGCCGCAGAATTATTAACCAGAATATCGAATACTTTGACTCGTCGATGATTTGGTCTGCGATTTAGGATCATCGGTCTCATCAAGAGGAGGCGACGGAATAACATGCCGACATTCGTATATATGATTCGCTGCGACGGCTGCGGACAATGCGTTGATATTTGTCCCTCGGACATCATGCACATCGACCGCACCTATCGTCGTGCTTACAACATCGAGCCCAATTTCTGCTGGGAGTGCTACTCCTGCGTGAAGGCTTGTCCTGAGCATGCGATTGATGTGCGCGGTTATGCCGACTTCGCCCCCCTGGGCCACAGCGTCCGAGTGCTGCGGGAAGAAGAGAAGGGCACGATCTCCTGGAAGATCAAGTTTCGGGACGGGCGCGAAAAGAATTTCGTCTCGCCAATCCGGACCACGCCATGGGGTTCGATCCCATCACCGGCCGAGCTGGCGAGGCCCAGCACGGAAGCAATGCAATCTCAGGAGCTCGCGCACGAGCCGGATGCGCTCAACATCGACAAGTTGCCGGCTTTGACTCCGCGCAAAGTCAAGCAGGGGGTGGTCTAATGGGATGGTTTAGCGGACGTAAAACGGTATACGTCGATTCGGATGTCCTCGTCGTCGGCGGCGGTATGGCGGGTTGCGGTGCGACCTACGAATCCAGGCACTGGGGACGTGACCTGAAGGTGGTCTGCGTCGAAAAAGCGAACATCGAGCGTAGCGGCGCGGTGGCGCAAGGCCTATACGCGATCAACTGCTACATGGGCATGCAGTGGGACGAGAATCAGCCCGAGGACCATGTCCGCTACGCGCGCAACGACCTCATGGGGCTCGTGCGGGAGGACCTGGGCTACGACATGGCCCGGCACGTGGACTCCTCGGTGCACATGTTCGAGAAGTGGGGCCTTCCCATGATGAGGGATCCGGAAACGGGGCGCTATCAGCGTGAAGGCAAATGGCAGATCATGATTCACGGCGAAAGCTACAAGCCTATCGTGGCCGAGGCCGCGCGCAAGGCCGCCTCGGAAGTCTATAACCGGATCATGGTGACCCACCTGCTGATGGACGAAGCAAAACCCAACCGGGTTGCCGGGGCCGTCGGCTTCAACGTCCGTAGTGGCGATTTCTACGTCTTCCGGGCGAAGGCCGTTATCGTATGCGCCGGCGGTGCGTCACACATCTACAAGCCCCGTTCGGTAGGTGAAGGCATGGGACGTACGTGGTATGCGCCGTGGAGCAGCGCCTCGGCTTACGGGTTGCCGATTCTCGCCGGCGCCAAGATGACGCAGATGGAAAACCGTATCGTCCTCGCCCGCTTCAAGGACGGCTACGGGCCGGTCGGTGCCTACTTCCTGCACCTTAAGACCTACACCCAAAATGGGTACGGCGAGGAATACGAATCCAAGTGGTATGAACACACGAAGGCACTGGTTGGGGATTACATCGATCGCCATCCGGTGCCCACGTGCCTGCGCAACCACGCCTTTCTTCAGGAGCTCAAGGCGGGCAGGGGTCCTATCCGCATGGTGACGACGGAAGCCTTCCAGGACCCGCACAAGGAAACCGTCGGTTGGGAGAACTTCCTCGGCATGACCATCGGCCAAGCGGTCGTCTGGGCGTCGCAGAACATCGATCCCAAGCACACCAATCCCGAGCTGATTACCTCCGAGCCCTATGTCATGGGTTCCCACGCGACCTGTTCGGGCGCCTGGGCGAGCGGACCCTCGGACTGTGCGCCCGCCGATTACCAGTGGGGCTACAATCGCATGATGACGATCGAAGGGCTGTTTGGCGCTGGCGACACCATCGGTGGCAGCGCCCACAAGTTCTCGTCGGGATCCTTCACCGAGGGCCGGATCGCTGCCAAGGCCGCGGTCAATTACGTGAACGACCTGAAAAACGAGAAGCTTCGGATCAGCGAGAAACAGTACGAAGACCTAAAGAAGACGATCTTCCAGCCACTGGAGAATTACCAGGTCGGCCGCAATGAGATCGTCGCGGGAACCGTTTCACCAAGCTATATCTTGCCAATCAATGGTCTTCAGCGTCTCGAGAAAATCATGGACGAATACACCGGCGGCATCAACACTGACTACATGACCAACAAGCCGTTACTCACCCGCGGACTGGAGTTACTGGGCATGTTGAAGGAAGACCTCGACCATCTCGCGGCCGAAGATCTTCATCAGCTGCAGCGGGCCTGGGAGCTCCATCACCGGGTCCTGGCTTCAGAGTCGGTGGCCCGTCACACGCTGTTCCCCCGCTGGCCCGGTTACTACTATCGTGGCGATTATCCGAAGCTGGATGACGCCAATTGGCATTGCTTCACCTTGTCCCGCTATGACCGGCAGTCCGGGGAGTGGGAGATGGAGAAGATCCCCGTGCACCACATCATAGATTGACGCAGCCTTGGCTTGGCGGGGTGCCGGAAACCGGCGCCCCCAAGCCCATGCTGGCGTTGGCGTGCCTAGTGGCGCTAGTGCTCGGGCGCAAGCGTCTTACCACCTGCGCGAAACTCGTTTCGCAGGGCAATAACCTCATCAAAGTACTCCGCTGGCACCATGGCACCGCGTATCTGCGGGTACACTGATTCGGCCAACACGCCCCACTCTGTATGCGCCTCCGGTGACACGGCGATCACGTGCAGTCCGCGCTTCACCATAGCCTCGATCGCCTCTTGCTCGAGCTGGCGCACTTTCGGGCGCAAGTGCTCTCCCGCCTGCCGAGCAACGCGCTTGAGCTTGCGCTGCAACCCGGTGGGGATTTTGGACCACGTCCGTTCGGCAACGACCGTCGCCCCGGTAAGTGGCGCCAACCTGAGATCGGTCATGTAGGGGCTGAACGCGAACCACTGGTTGGCAAGAGCCGCGAGCGGCGGTGCCTCATAGGCGGTGATCATGCCGGTCTGAAGCGCTGGCAGGATGTCAACCGTACTGAGTGAAACGGGGTAAAACCCAAGACTCTTCCACAGCTCTCCCGTCTTGGTGTCATCGCCCGCTGCCCAGATAAAGAGTTTCTGTTTGCGCAGGTCATCGGGGCGCTGCACCGGAGACTTAGCGAAAAAGCGCACCCAACCGGCATCCCCCCAGTTAAGCACGATCAGGTCTTTCTTCTTCAGCACGTTTTCCAATTCGTCGGTGATGCCCTCTTGGACGTAATCGAGTTCCGCCTCGTTGGCAAAGGCAAATGGGATGTGCAGCGCAGTGGCCGCCCGATCGATTGTACTCAGGCCGACCGTTGAGACGGTGGCGGCATCGAGTTGACCGATGCGTACCCGGCGCATGATGTCATCTTCATCCCCGAGCGTGCCGGCGTAGATCTTGAGGTTTACCGTCCCGTCCGAGACCTCGCGCCACCCCTGATCAATTTCCTGAAGATACTCATACCAAACAGAGTCCTTTGGGGCGACCATGGCGAGCTTAATGACAAGCGTCTGTGCCTCGGCGCCGAGGGAACACACCAGGGCGAGACAGGAGAGAAGTATTCGTCTTGTGGTCACGATTTGCTCCGCAACGAAGGGTCCGAAAGAGACTCACCAGCTTTCTGCCGTTCGCATAATATGCGGAGGTAACCGTCATGGGCAACTTACACCATCTCAGGCGGCGCCCTGGTACTTTGCGATAAGGCTAGATGACCTGCGTGAGTCCTGTTTTCCTCATAAGTAATATTTATCCCGCGGTGACGTGCGCGGTTTGGGCTGGTACGCTATGCGTGCGATAGCAATATTTCTGATTAGACCCGATCAGCTTTCGCTCACTCCCGCCGTGGCTTGAAAAAGCGTGAATCCTTGAGGCAAGAGCCGCCATGACAAGGTC
>QKEI01000194.1 GCA_003251795.1 Candidatus Muproteobacteria bacterium | reverse complement strand
CCCCAACGTCGCGGCCTCGGTAACAACGTCGGGGGGCCACACGTGGGGGATCTGAAAGTTACGAATCGCCACCTCGATCTCGATGCCGGGGGCCATCGGCTCACCGAGCACTTCGATCACGCGCCCGACCGCCTGGGTACGTCGGCTGGGCTGAGTGATAAGCTCCACGACCACTATCTGCCCCGGTCTTGCACTGCCCTCGTCACCACGGGCGATAATCACTTCCTGGTTGATGCGCCTGTCCTCTGGGACAACGATCGCGATGCGGCCTTGAGGGACATACCGACCCACGACGGTTTCATTGCGACGCTCCAGCACTTCCACGATCGCGCCTTCTTTGCGTCCTCGGCTATCGACCCCAGTGACACGCGCAACCACGCGATCACCATGAAGCACCTGTCGCATCTGCTTAGCGGACAGATACAAGTCATCGCCACCCGCCTCTACGATCAGGAAACCGTAACCATCCGCATGCCCCACTACACGCCCACGTACCATGTCCATCTTGTCGATCAATCCGTAGCAACCACGCCGGTTGCACAGAATCTGGCCATCGCGTTCCATGGCGCGCAGTCGTCGCGAGAACGCGTCGAGCTCCGCCTCACTGCGCATGCCGAGCGCCTCCGAGAGTTCCTCGCGCGCAAGTGGCGTGGCCCGACGCCTGAGCAAATCAAGCACGTCTTCTCGACTTGGAATGGAGACCGCGTAATGTGCGAGGGCGGGCGACCTTCCGCTATTGCGCTTTATCTTGCGTGTTCGTCGCATTGACATAAAATATTGGGCTCGGTACATTGCGCCGCTCAATTGGGCGCTGATGCGCACAATCTCGAGCTTTCCCGCTTGCCGAGGTGGCGGAACTGGTAGACGCGCTAGCTTCAGGTGCTAGTGGGGGCAACCCCGTGGAGGTTCAAGTCCTCTCCTCGGTACCAACTGTGCTTCAACGATAGGGCACAAGGTGTTATTCGCCTTGTATGCATGCGTCATCATTGCGGCACTGCTCGCGTCTGGTAGCCTGTCACCTGATGCCACCAGCATACCGAGGGTGCGAATTCTCCATAAATACCGAGGCTTGCGTTTTCGTTTGACGCGTTGCACGGGCTTGTTAAAATGTTTTTTTGCTCCTCAAAACGATGGAAGTCCCGCTGCATTTTGGCCTCGACCTAATCGCGTGGAGTTGGCGCGAATGGTTTTTCTTCGGCCTCGGTATCGCGCTCACCGTAGTCGTCATCATGCTGCCGTTCATCATCGATCAAGACAACACCGACAAGGAAGTTATCAACATCGTCAATGATGTAATTGACACTTTATAGCAAGACACCACCAGATTACGCGTCGAAGGGGTGGCGAAAGATGATCGTTTCGTCGCGATCGGCGCCGGTCGAAATAATATCGATTTGCACACCGACAGTGTCTTCGATGCGTCGCAGGTAACGACGAGCGTTTTCCGGCAAATCCTCGAACCGCTTCGCACCGAGCGTCGATTCGGTCCAACCCGGTAGCTGCTCATAAACTGCCTGTACCCGGGCAAGTTCCTCGGCGCCGCGTGGTGGCGCATCGCGTTTGCTGCCATCCAGACGATATCCCACAGCCAGTTGTACCGGATCGATGCCATCAAGCACATCCAGCTTGGTGATGCATAAACCGGTCACACCGTTGATGCGGCAGGCATAGCGCACCATTGCCGTGTCGAACCAGCCGCACCGCCGTGGCCGCCCCGTGGTGGCACCAAATTCGTTACCGCGTTCTCCCAGGCGCTTGCCGACGGCATCGCGCAACTCAGTTGGCAGCGGGCCTCCGCCAACGCGCGTGGTATACGCCTTAGTCACACCCAGCACGTAGTCCAAACGATGCACACCTATGCCCGCCCCGAGAGCAGCAGCAGCTGCGCATGTGTTGGATGAGGTTACGTAGGGATAGGTACCGTGATCGATATCGAGCATCGTCCCCTGGGCACCCTCGAATAACAATGTCTTTCCCTCGTTGACGTATGCCTGCAGGCACTCCGAAACGTCAGTGATCATCGGCCGTAGCCTTTCGGCAAAGGCAAGATTTTGTTCCAGCGTTTGCTGGAAGGGTATGGGTTCACTCGCAAAGTAGCGCTCAAGGACAAAATTGTGATAGTCGACAACTGGCTCGAGTTTCTCGGCGAAGCGGGCACCATCCAACAAGTCGCCAATACGCAACCCACGTCGCCCGACCTTGTCCTCATAAGCTGGCCCGATTCCCCGCCCAGTGGTGCCGATGGCGGATGTGCCGCGCTGTTTCTCCCGCGCACCGTCAAGGGCGATGTGATGCTGCAATATCACCGGACAACTGTCACTGATACGCAGACGCTCGCGAACATGGATGCCATTGCCCTCGAGCTCATCCACCTCCTGGAATAGCGCGCTCGGCGACACCACTACGCCATTACCGATGAAGCACATCACGCCCTCCCTGAGCATACCGGAGGGGATGAGGTGCAGAATCGTCTTCTTGCCATTGATGACCAGCGTATGGCCGGCGTTGTGTCCGCCCTGAAAGCGCACCACCGCGCGCGCCCGCTCGGTCAATAGATCAACGATCTTCCCTTTGCCTTCGTCGCCCCACTGTGTTCCGACGACAACAACGTTCTTAGCCATAGATAAGGACTGGGTATTTGTGATTCTTTCTTAGGAGTCGGGCGTCCGCAGATCCCAGACGTGACACGCGAAGGGTGAGGTGGCCGCTCTTGCGCGTCCTGCGCTCGCGGCACTTGTGCGTCCTTGCACATCGTAAGGCGTGGGGAGAAGACCCGCCTCGTCGGCCAGTGCCCTTGTGTTCGACGTCCCCGTCATTGTCCTTCACCCTTGGCTTTAATTACCCACTTGCCGCCTTTGCGCACCAGCTCACGGTCACACCCCGTTTCGTCCGCTGCCTCGGCAACGCCGGGCAGGCGTATGACCACACGCTCGCCAGCCGCGCGCAAACCCGCCACCTCCGCTTGCAAAGCGGCGTCGTCATCGTATGGTGCCAGCACGCCGCCTGTGTAATTCTGTTCCACAGCAATTAGTCGTGCCAGCAGGCGTAGATCAGCGCCGAAACCCGTCGCTGGCCGCGCACGCCCGAATGCCTGACCGATACCGTCATAACGACCACCATGAGCAATGGCGCGCCCATAAGAGGGTACAAAGGCAGAGAATATCACACCCGTGTAGTAGCGATAGCCAGTGAGCTCTGCCAAATCAAAATAAAGCGGTAACGATGGTGATTGACGCCGCACGTTCTCGGCTACCGTCTCGAGGTTAGCCAACGCTGCTTCAACGGCAGCTGGTGCGTCCCGCAACTGCTTTCTTGCCTCAACCAACACTTCGCGGCCACCGTTCAAATCTATGAGCGCCATGAGCATGGCTTTGCGCCGTGCGTCAAAGTCCAAAGATGCGAGCAATGACTCCACATCCACGCGTGCCTTTCGCTGCAGCGCGTCGAATAGTTCCGATTCCTTCTCGGCGGTAAGTCCAACCCCCACTGTCAGACCACGAAATACGCCGATATGTCCGAGATCGATATGCAGGTTCTCGACACCGACCAGCGCCAATGTTGCTATCATCAAGCTGAGAATCTCAGCATCGCTCTCCGGCCCAGCATGGCCGAACAGTTCGGCCCCGAGCTGCAAGGGCTCGCGTGAACCGCCAAACTCATCCGGACGCGTGCGCAATACCGAATCGAGATAACAAAGCCGGGTGGGAGCGCTGCGTTTCAAGTAATGCGCATCGATCCGGGCGGCCTGCGGCGTCATGTCGGGCCGTATGCCCATTAAACGCCCGGTCAACTGATCGGTAATCTTGAACGTTTGCAGATCAAGCTCCTCGCCCACACCCGTGAGTAGAGCCTCCAGATACTCGATCATCGGAGGCATAACCAGCTCATACCCCCAGGTGTGGAACAGATCAAGCACGGCACGACGCATCACCTCGAGGCGTCGTGCATCGTTGGGCAACACCTCTTCGATGCCTTCGGGCAATAACCAGCGGTCTTTACCAGGCATGGCTTTGTGGCGGGAGCGCGGTGCGCTAGGTGTTTAGTTGATGAGATAAAGTAGTACGAGGCCAAGAAGCATGCTAGTTAGACCGACAAAACGCAAAGGTTGGTCCGGCATTTGGCTGATCGTTTGTAGCGTTCGTCGCATAGCGTTCGGGCTGATAAACGGAAAGATGCCTTCGATCACCAGCAACAGAGCGATCGCTACCCCTAACTCATGCCACATCATCTCAAACGGGCCAACGCCGGTTAGCGTGGATTCTTCATATACCTGAAGAAATCCGAGCTAGGATCGATAATCAGTATGTCATCTTTGGTCTTGAAGCTGCTGCGATACGCATTGAGGCTCCGGTAGAGTGAATAGAATTTCGGATTACTCTTGTAAGCCTTGGCGTAGATCTCGGTTGCTTTACCGTCGCCCTCACCGCGCACACTTTCCGCTTGACCATAAGCCTCGGCCAACAGGATCTCGCGCTGCCGCTCTGCATTAGCACGAATCTTTTCCGCCGCCTCCGCGCCCTGGGCACGCAACTCCTTGGCGATACGTGCGCGCTCAGCGACCATTCGTTGGTATACCGATTCACTCACGTCTTCCGGCAAATCGACGCGCTTGATACGAATATCGACAACCTCAATACCAAAGCTGGCTGCCTCTTCATCGGCCTTCTCACTGACGATCTTCATGATAACGCGGCGATCGCCGGAAACGACGTCGCGCACGGTGCGTTTACCGAACTCATTCAGTAACTGACTCCTCACCCGTTGCTCAAGCCGTCTTCTGGCTTCCGCCTCCTGGCCCCCGAGCGTCACGAAGTATTTCAACGTGTTGGCAATCCGCCACTTGACGAACCAATCCACGATAACATTCTTCTTTTCCTGCGTGAGAAAGCGCTGGGGTTCGGCATCCAGCGTCAGGACACGCGCGTCGAAGCGGCGCACATCATCGATAAAAGGCATCTTAAAATGCAGCCCGGGAATCTGATCCTGTCGGATCACTTCACCAAAACGCACAACGATGGCCTTCTCCCACTGCGGCACCGTGAATGCGATCGATGATATCCCGATCAAAATCAGCGCCACTATCGCTACGACTGTGACGAGCTTACCCTGGTTCACTACTGCGTCCCCCGCGTGCGTACCTCAGTCCGGCTGCGGCCGCGCCCGAAGCTTTCCTGGGTTCCCGCATCGCCGCCCTCGGTCGAGGGTCGCCGACCTTCCCCGGCGCCATTGCGGGCTCCCTGGCGGATGATCTGATCGAGCGGCAAATAAAGGATGTTGTTCCCTGCCTTCTGGTCGACAAATATCTTGGTGGTATTCGAGAAGACCTCTTCCATGGCCTCCAGGTACAGCCGCTCGGCTGTCACGTCCGGCGCCCTTTCATATTGGCGGGCGATCTCGAGGAATCGCTGGGCGTCACCGCCGGCACGGGCAATGATACTTGCCTTGTAGGCCTCGCCCTCCTGTAGCAAGCGGGCGGCAGTACCGCGTGCCCGCGGTAGAATATCATTGGCATAGGCCTGCGCTTCGTTCTTGAAGCGCTGTTCATCCTCGCGCGCCTTAACGGCATCGTCAAACGCCGCCTTTACCTGCTCCGGCGGCTGCGCCTTTTGCATCTTCGTAGTCGTAATCGCTATGCCCGTCTTGTAGCGATCGAGGATCTGTTGCAGCAGCGCTTGCGTGCGAATGGCCACGTCATCACGTCCTTCGGTAATCACGAAATCCAAGGTATTCTTGCCGACAATTTCGCGAATCGCAGACTCAGTCGCCTGTACGATCGTAGCCTCGGGGTCATTGACGTTGAATAAATAATCGGCGGCACTCTTAATTTGATACTGCACAGCAAATTCGATGTCGACGATGTTTTCGTCCTCGGTCAACATCAACGCTTCCTTAGGAACGCGGCTTACGGTCACGCGACTGGTGCGGTCGTTGCTGCGGTAGCCGACCTCGATGGCGAAAACCTTCTGCACATTCACCTTCCTCACCGTTTCGATCGGATAAGGCAGATGCCAGCGCAGTCCGGCGTCAGTAACCGCGTGTAGCTTGCCGAAGCGCAAGACCACAGCGCGTTCGGCCTGTTGCACGATATAGAAGCCGCTGAGCCCCCAAAGCATCAACACGACGATCAATATGGCGCCGATGCCGAAACCGCCGGCGCGCAGGCTGCTAAATCCTCCGCCGCGTCCGCTGCCACCCCGACCGCCACCAAACAGGTTATTCAAGCGAGCCTGGATCTTGCGAACGATCTCATCCAGATCAGGAGGACCCTGCTGACCTCCTCTGCGCGGTCCCCAAGGATCGCGATTCCCGGAGTCGCCATTTCCGGGCTTATTCCAGGCCATAGTCTTCTCCCATTAGCCGCGCGCTGTGACGCAAAGGGCGCATTCTAGGGTCATGAGCCGGTAGGGGCAAGGACACCAGAGTCATCACCCGCCCAATTAACGAAGGCACATCCGTCTTGTCTTTGCAACCATGCAAGATCGTCTGGCTCCAGTGTCACGTCAATAATCCACCCGCCTGCTTCCGTTGCCGATTCACGCACCACATGCAGGCGCTGGTAGATGCGCGCACGCAAACGCCCCGCTTCAGGCGGCAGCTCTACTTTACGCGCTACACGCTGACGAGAAAAATGCTCGGCTACGGCGTCGCGTAGCAGGTCAATGCCGGCACCGGTGACGGCCGACACCCATACGCGGGCAACGTGGCCCAGCGGATCACGTTCGAGGCGGGCCGCCTGATGCGCCAGGTCAATCTTGTTGAACACCAAAATCTGGGGGATCGCATCGGCCCCGATCTCTGTCAACACCTGCATCACGTGCTCGGCCATCTCCCTTCTATCCGGACAGCTGGCATCGATGACATGCAACAGCAGATCAGCTTCGACTACTTCCTCCAGCGTCGCCTTGAAAGCCTCGATCAGGTCGTGCGGCAGCTCGCGAATAAAGCCTACGGTGTCGGCAAGAATAGCGTTCACATTACGTGGTAACGGCAAACGCCGCATGGTCGGGTCAAGCGTAGCGAACAACTGATCGGCCGCGTAAACGTGAGCGCTGGTAAGCGTATTGAACAGGGAAGACTTACCGGCATTTGTGTAGCCTACGAGCGACACGGTGGGAATGGGTACCTTGTGACGCGCCTTGCGCCGGATGCCGCGTTGCGTCCGTACCCGACGCAGACGCTGCTGCAGGCGTTTGATGCGCACCTTGATCAGCCGTCGGTCGGTCTCGAGCTGGGTTTCACCCGGACCGCGCAGGCCGATACCGCCCTTCTGCCGTTCCAAGTGAGTCCAACCGCGTACCAGACGCGTTGCCAGGTGCTCGAGCTGCGCCAACTCGACTTGCAACTTGCCATCGTGGCTGTGCGCACGTTGAGCGAATATGTCAAGAATCAGGCCGGTGCGATCAAGTACCCTGCAACCCACGGCCCGTTCCAGGTTGCGTTGCTGCCCAGGAGACAGCGCATGGTCCACCAGGACGAGGCTGACGCGCTCGCGCACCACCGCATTGCGCAGTTCCTCTACTTTACCGCGCCCGAGGAACGTGGCCGCATCGATTCTGCGCCGGGCGCCAACCAAGACGCCGCACACGTACGCACCGGCAGATTCCGCCAACCGGCGGAATTCTTCGGCATCATCGTGTCCGTTTTCTGCGGAAAGTCGCAGGGAAACCAATAGCGCGCGCTCGGGCACCCCGGCGCGGGGACTGCGGAGGATTTCGGGATTACTCGTTTCCAGGTGCCTTATCGACTTCTTCGTCGCTTTCCAGCTGCAACTTGACAGCACGGCTCGGGACCACAGTCGAAATTGCGTGCTTGTAGATCATTTGGCTGACTGAGTTGCGTAGCAGTACCACAAACTGATCGAAAGACTCGATCTGTCCCTGCAATTTTATTCCGTTGACCAGAAATATCGACACCGGAACGTGTTCCTTACGTAAAGTATTCAGGAATGGGTCCTGCAGCGCTTGCCCTCTTTGCTGACTCATCGCAGTTCTCCTGTTTCTTATGTGCTATGCCCCGTAGGGTCATTATTGTATATGCTTCCGGATCGATAAGATTCCAAGACGCTACAAAGCATTATAGTCCTTTTGCCCTGTTACACACCCATGGCTCCCAGTTTGGCACTCAGATAGCCCACACTGGTTGCCACCAGCGCACGATCCGTGCTGTCGAGACTGTGCACCGCCCGGTAGGACCGCAGCCAAGTGAGCTGGCGTTTCGCCAGCTGCCGCGTCGCGATCACACCACGCTCGGCCATTTGATTATAGTTGACTTGGCCAGTCAAGTATTCCCACACCTGGCGATACCCTACTGTACGCATGGAGGAAAGCTCGGGCCTGATATCGTCGCGGTCGCGCAGGCGTTCCACTTCAGCCACCAGGCCCTGCGACAGCATGCGCTTGAAACGCACACGAATACGCTCATGTAGCTCGCTGCGTTGTTGTGGGCAAATTCCTAGCCGGATTAGCCGGCACGGTAGCGTCACACGCGGCGCTTGGGTGTACCAATATGTCGCCGGTCTACCGGTTAGCTCGATAATCTCTAAGGCCCGTTGAATCCGTTGGGCATCATGCGGATGAATCCGCTGGGCGGCCTGCGGGTCGAGCGTTCGCAAACGCCGATGCAGTTTGGGCCACCCGACGCGCCTCGCCTCCTCTTCAAGTGTGCGACGCACCGTCGCGTCGGCCGACGGTAATAGTGAGAGACCATACTCGAGCGCATGGAAATAAAGCATGCTACCGCCGACCAGCAGCGGAATGCGCCCCGAACGCCAAATGTCCTGCATCTCGTGAAACGCGTCCGCGCGAAATTCAGCGGCAGAGTAGGATTCTGTAGGATCGCGGATATCGATCAGGCGATGCGCAGCGCGCGCCAGCTGAGCGGGCGTGGGCTTGGCCGTACCTACATCCATGCCGCGATAGACCTGGGAGGAATCGACGCTGATCAGCTCAACCGGCAAGTGCTCGTGCAGTGCCAGCGCCAGCTCTGTTTTGCCGGCCGCTGTCGGCCCCATCAAGAAGATGGCAACAGGAACCTGATCACCAGACATTTACTATTAAGTATGCCGCCTCGGGTGGGGGTCACAATCGGCGCGGTTGGCAATGTAAGCTTTCCTATTCCCGCCCCCCAGCCGGACGAAGCTGCGGGAACAGCAGCACATCGCGGATCGACGGGGAATCGGTAAACAGCATGACCACGCGGTCAATGCCTATGCCTTCACCGGCAGTGGGTGGCAAGCCGTATTCCAACGCGCGCACGTAATCGGCGTCAAAGCTCATAGCCTCCTCGTCACCTGCCTGCTTCTGCGCGAGCTGTTGGCGAAATCGTTCGGCCTGATCGTCTGGATCGTTTAGCTCGGAAAACCCATTGGCGAGCTCACGCCCACCTATAAAAAGCTCGAAACGGTCGACGATGCTCGGATCCAGATCGTTGCGCCGGGCCAGTGGTGAAACCTCAACGGGAAACGCGGTGATGAATGTCGGATCCTTTAGATGCGGCTCGACGGTCTTCTCGAAAATCTCGACCTCTACCTTGCCTGGCCCATCTTTGTCTTTTACAGGAATGTCTAGCTGCGCAGCGATCTTGCGTGCGCTCGCCGAATCCGACAGCGCGTCGGCATCAATGTCAGGGTTGGAACGTTGGACCGCTTCGCGCACCGTCATGCGCTGGAATGGCTTGGAGAAGTCATAGCGTTCGCCCTGGTAGGTCACCGTGGCGTCACCGAACACATCCTGCGCGAGACCACGGAAAATCTCTTCAGTCAGATCCATCAGGTCCGTGTACGTAGCAAACGCCTGGTAGAACTCGAGCATGGTAAATTCCGGATTGTGCTCCGTCGATAACCCTTCATTGCGAAAGCTGCGATTGATCTCGTACACACGCTCTAGCCCTCCGACCACAAGACGCTTGAGATAAAGCTCGGGGGCGATGCGCAGATACAGTTTCATATCGAGGGCGTTGTGGTGTGTTACGAATGGACGCGCTACCGCTCCCCCTGGGATAGCCTGCATCATGGGTGTCTCGACTTCCAGATAGCCGCGCGCGTCGAGGAATGCGCGTAGGTAGTTGATGATGCGCGCACGCATACGAAAGATGCGGCGGGTATCTTCGTTCACCAGTAGGTCAAGGTAACGTTGACGATAACGTGCTTCCTGGTCCACCAACCCGTGATACTTCTCGGGCAACGGCCGCAACGCCTTGGTCAACAAACGAATGGTTTCGACCCGCACCGTGAGCTCTCCGGTATTGGTCTTGAATAACATACCCTCGGCTCCGACTATATCTCCCAGATCCCACTTCTTGAAATCTTGGTAGACCTGCTCACCCAGTCGGTCACGCTCCAAGCGCAACTGGATCTGACCTGAGCGGTCCTGAATATGTGCGAAGCTGGCCTTGCCCATGATGCGTCGGCTCATGATGCGCCCGGCGAGCCGCACGCGCGCGCCTGCCTGTACCACAGCATCGTGGTCCTTGTCGCCCCAATGGCCGCGCAACTCCGCCGCCAGCGCGTCGGGGGCAAAATCATTGGGGTAAGCATTGGCGTTATGGCGCAGCTCAGCTAGCTTACGGCGGCGCTCCGCGATTTGTTGATTTTCGTCCTGGCGTTCCGGCATTGTTTATTTGTCAAACCAATGACTTATTAGCATCTTCTGATATCTAACATTAACTTATTCACAGTCCCTGCTTGAGGCTGGCTTCGATAAACGGGTCCAACGCCCCATCCAACACCGCGGTCGGATTGCCGCTCTCGACACCGGTGCGCAAGTCTTTAATGCGTGACTGGTCAAGCACGTAGGAACGGATCTGGTTGCCCCAGCTAATGTCGGCCTTGGTTGCCTCGAGCTTTTCCTGCTCCGCGCGGCGCTTTTGCAACTCGTGCTCGTGTAGGCGTGCCTTCAACACTGACATCGCAGCCGCCCGATTCTTGTGCTGCGAACGGTCGCTCTGGCACTGCACGACAATACCGGTTGGCAGATGCGTAATGCGCACCGCGGAATCGGTACGGTTGACGTGCTGCCCGCCTGCCCCGCTGGCACGATAAGTATCCACCCGTAAATCCGCGGGTTTGATGTCGACTTCCACACTTTCATCGACTTCCGGATAGACGAACACCGACGCAAAAGACGTGTGACGTCGGTGACCGGAGTCAAACGGGGACTTGCGCACTAACCGATGGACACCGGATTCGGTCCGCAAGTAGCCGTACGCGTAGTCGCCGTTAAACTTGACGGTCGCTCCTTTGATTCCGGCGACCTCCCCTTCGGAAAGACCCATGATGTCGGTGTCGAAGCCGTGTTCCTCCCCCCATCGCAGGTACATGCGCAATAGCATGTTGGCCCAATCCTGCGCCTCGGTACCACCCGATCCAGCTTGGATATCCATGAAGGCACTTGCCGCGTCCATTTCGCCGGAGAACATGCGCCGAAATTCGAGCTCATCGAATTGTTTCTCCAGCGCTTCCAGGTCCTGGGTAATGGAAACGACGACCTCGGCATCGAATTCGTCATGCACCAACTCCAGCAAACCCTTTGCCTCCTGCAAACGAGCCTGTAGGCGGTCTAACGGCTCGAGCTCGCGCTCCAAGCGAGCGCGTTCTCGCCCCAGTTCCTGGGCCTGCTGGCGATTATTCCAAATGTCGGGGTTCTCGAGTTCGCGTTGCAGCTGCTTCAGGCGTTGCTGCTTGCCCGGGTAGTCAAAGGTACCCCCTCAGGGCGCTGCTGCGCGCCTCCAGGTCCTCGACCTGGGTAACAAGGGGCTTGAGCTCTTCAGTCAAAGACGGCATGTTGGAAAGTATCCTAATTCTTGCCTTAGCGGCAGAATACCCGAAACTTTCGCGGATTTCACGATTACGTGGCGCCGCGAGGGCGGTAAAAGCGTGTCTGCCGTGTTTACAGGAAATTCAACCGCCTGCTATGTTATTTGCTAAACGTGATTAGGGGATGGGTTAAATGACGCGCAAAGTTGTTAAGAGCGACCACGAGTGGCGCAAACTGCTTTCTCTGGAGCAATACGCGGTCACCCGCGCAAAGGCCACGGAACGACCCTTTACTGGCGAGTATCATGACTGTAGAAAAGAAGGCGTATATTTGTGTGTTTGCTGTGATGTCGAGCTATTCAGCTCGGACACCAAATTCGACTCGGGAACCGGCTGGCCCAGTTTCTGGGCGCCGGTCAGTCACGAGAATATTGAGCACGAACAGGATAACAGCCTGATGATGCGACGCATCGAGGTCTTGTGCCAGAGTTGTGGCGCCCATCTCGGTCATGTCTTTGATGACGGCCCCGAACCGACCGGCCAGCGTTATTGCATCAACTCGGCATCGTTGAGACTAAAGAAGAAAGAAAAATAACCCCTCACCCTAACCCTCTCCCACAAGGGGAGAGGGAAAAGGAAAAATCACTTCTGCTTCTGTTTCTTGCTCCCCCCTCCCCCTGTGGGAACGGGGAGCACCCCCAGCCGACCCTCCACCTTAATCAGGTTCTGTTTCTGTTTTTTGAGCCCCCCCGGGAGGGGGCCAGGGGGGGTCAGCTACCCTCCTCGTCGTACACTTCCGGAAAAAACAACTCCGTCCACTTCGCTGGCGCGAGCTGAATGCCGCCTGTCTGGTGCAGGAAACGGGCGTATTTGAGAACGTTCGTGGGAACGTTGGTGTATTCCACATCTGGATGACCGATGATCTTGGTGATGAAATCCACTGTGTACGGCGAAGCGGCCTGCTGCAAGAAGATCTCGGCGGCGTGAGTCTTATCTTTAGTGACTATATCGATGGCCTCTTTCAGCGCGCTATAAACCACCTGACACGTTCGCGGATTGAGCTCGTGAAAATCCGAGCGCGTCCACATGACGGTAAATGTAGCAACCCCGCCTAGCACATCGTAAGAGCTCAGCACCCTGTGAATCTGCCGATCGGCAAGCTCTTCATTCTGGTAGGGCGGGCTGGTGAAATGAGCTGTAATGCCGCCGCTGCCGGCGATGAGGACGTCGCGCGCTTGTGGGTGAGGCATCGAAACCGTCAAGCGATCGAGGCGGTTGTAATTTTGTGCACCGAAGGATTGCGCCGCAGCCATCTGCAGAATCACGGCCTGGATGGACGTCTTCACTGCAGGTAGGGCAATACGATCAGCATCCGTGAAGTCCGCAACGGTTCTCACTTTCAGCCTGCGCGTATTGAGGTACAGCGGCATGGAGGCCAAGGCCGCCATGCCTTTAACGTTGGCGCCGCCACGGGTCTGGTCCCATAGGCGGATCAACGGAACGACACCCCCAGACGCGATGTCCAGAAAACCGAGTCGTATGGCCTGATTCATCGCTTCCCCGGATGGATAAAGCGTCCAGTGCACCTGCACATTGCCGAGACCGGCAGCACTCGCGTGTTTTTCGATCAGCGCTAACTGGCGCATGATCATAAGCGGCAAATAGGCCAAGCCATATTGCTGCGCTATTCGTATCCGTCCGACCTCGCCTCCTTTGCGCAGGTCCGCGCCTATCTGACCTTGCGGTTGCAGCTCGATACCGATAGCAGCTGCTTGATTGGCGCTGCAAAGAATCAGCAACCCAAACCCCATAAGCCACAGACGCGCGCTCGCAGCTATTGTGCAAGGAGCAAGTGCTGCTCGAACCGTTTTCACCTTATGCCTCCTTGGCAACTGGGCGACGGCTATCGCGAATCCACTCGCTCCAGCTACCCACGTAGAGTTTCGCACCGGGCAGGCCGGCCCGCTCCATGGCGAGAATGTTATGGCAGGCGGTAACGCCGGAACCACACATGTTAATAGCCTGTGCAGGCTCCTTACCCTGCAACAGTTCTTGGAATTGACTACGTAATACGTCATCCCGGAGAAAACAGCCGTGCGCATCCACGTTATTGTCAAACGGCCGGTTAATGGCGCCGGGGATGTGGCCCGCCACTTTATCTATCGGCTCGCGCGCGCCCTTGAACCGGGGAGCGGCCCGCGCGTCTACCAGCAGGTGGCTGCCTTCAGCGATTAGTCGCTCTACGACGGATGTCTGAACCCACAGACTGTCGTCAACGGTCGCCCTAAACACCGTCGGTGTGATTGTCGGTACATCGTTGGTGACAGGGCGTCGTTCTTCTTGCCACTTGGACAACCCGCCATCGAGCACGGCGACTGCGTTGTGCCCTAGCCAGCGCAATACCCACCAAAGACGCGCCGCCACGGCTCCGGCACCGCCATCATAAGCGACGACTTGCTTGTGTCGGTCGACGCCCCAGCGCCCCAGTTTTGCCGCCAGTACCTCGACATCCGGCAAGGGGTGACGCCCGCTGTTAGCGGTGATCGGTGAGGACAGATCGTTGTCCAAATGCGCGTAGCGCGCTCCCGGGATATGTGCCTCGGCATAGGCACGTTGACCGGCATCCGGTTTTGTTAAGTCGAAGCGACAGTCGAACACTACCCAATCGGGGTCATCGAGATGCGCGGCCACGGTCGTGGTATCGACCAGGGTCGTAAAAACCATAACTACCTCCCAGGGTTCAACAGCCTTGGCTACTCGATTGCGTCACGATTGCACGCGACTACCCATTCGCCCAGATAGAATGGTATCACGATCAACGTTATTTAAAGGCCTTCGCATCAAATTAGCCGCTAATTGTCCACTTCGCTAAATGTGCATGGTTCCTTCCCACTGCTAGGTAGTCATCGGAAACGCGCTGTGTTTGCTCTAAACAGGTACCAGAGTACACTGATCATTAGCCCTCAAGCGAAATGTGGAGTTGCGAGCCATGAAGACATACAAATACCTGCTGGCTTTGAGCGCTATGGCCGTGTTGCCTCTGGCGTGGGCGACCACTAACGCCATCACTTCGGGGTTCTTTGCCGAACCGATCAAGTTTAAGCAGGATCCAGACCGAAGCAGTGGGCTGCGCTATATTTCTCCGGACATCACACCGGGTGCCTACACTAAGGCAGTGTTCAACCCGGTGGAAATCTGGTATGCGCCAGACAGTCCTTATAAAGGTATCCATCCCGACCAGCTTAAGAAAATTACCGATCGCTTCTATGAAGCCATGGTCAAGGCTGCTGATGCAGCCAAGTTGCTCGTCGACAAACCGGGACCGGGAGTAGTGTTGATTCGCGCTGCGATCACTAACGTGAAAGCAACGAGGCCTAAAGCCAAATGGTATAACTACAACCCCATCGGCGGTATCGCCTATGGCATCAAGCGGATCGGCTACCACGATATCATCTTGAGCGACGCCGTGATGGAGCTTGAGATGCTGGATTCCGAGACCGGCAAGGTCTTGGGGGGCCTCGTGGACAGTGGGGTTGGCATCAACAAGAAAGACCAAAGCAAACGAACCTGGGAAGACGTGGAGAAGACTCTGGAATTCTACGCCAAGCGTTTTCACCAGCGCATCGAAACGACCCTAGGCAAACCTCAGCAATAAGCGCCCGCCCATGGGCTCATGAAACCGTGGGTCCTCGCATATAGATTGCTCGCCCAGACCGGCGAAAGCGGCGACGACAGCCATCAATCTCGCTATAATCTTGCCTCGGGAAGCAAGGGGTCCTGACTGCCGCAGCGGCGGGAACGTCGTCCGGCAGGAAGGTCGGTGCAGACAAGGAAAAAAACAAAGGCGCGGGGAATGGCGAAGGAACGTCGTTTGGGTCCAAGGAAGCGACTGGCATTGGAAGTCATGCTCGATCATCAGCGTCTTGGCCTACAGCGTTGCCAGACACGTGACATCAGCCTTGATGGCGTGTTTGTCGAGTCGGACAAACTCGCGCTGCGCAGGAATAACATCGTCGACCTGGTGCTGAAAATCCCTGCTGACGGCAAGACCAAGCATTACCGCATTAAAGCCAAGGTTGCCAACGTCCGCAGGTACGGAGCGAGATTTATATTTCGCGCGCTCGATGAAAAAGCCTATGCCGCACTGGTTGACTTGCTTTACCCTGCAGAGCCGTAGGTAACGGCATTACCTTACCGCCGGGCCCAGCTGTCCCTGTCGTCCGGAACCGTAGCCTACAAGCTCGACGTACCCACTGGCACTCACAGCCCGGGTGTGTGCGCTGCCGCTCCCGTGTACCGCCCCCTCCCAATAACGCACAGAGACATCCAGCTCCTGATTCGGTAGATAGGGTTCGATGGTCAGATCCAATTGTGCCTGCTGCACGCGCAGCTGCCAACGCGATGGATATTGCACACCGGTACGGAGGCTTTGCCAGCGATCTACGACATACAGCTGGACATCTTCTGCAGACAATCGGTGGCCAACACCATCGACCGATACCAACGTGCCCTGACTGAACGGATGCACTGTACCGTCATGCCGTCGCAACTGGTAATACATCAACTCTCGACCATCGCTTAACTGCAGCGCAAACCAATCCCACCCGGCCTGTTCCTTGTCTAACGCGGACGTGGACCACTCGCGATCCAGCCAGCTCAAGCCCTCAACGCTGAAGCTCTGACCACCCACGCGAACAACGCCATGCGTACGCAGTCGTGTCGCCGAATAGTAATATGATGCATTGCCGGGAGTGGCACTCTTGCGGCTGAGCCCGCGCTCACCCTGAAGTACAATCGGCTTATCGCTGTCGACGGTAAGATCTATGGCAACATCGTTTTCCGCTGCATGTACGCGCATCGATAGGTCTTCCGCCGCGCGTCTAGCTTCATTTCCTTGCAAATACCAATCTTCCAGCCATATGTGCAACGGTGTGCTGTTGGCGCCCGCGAGGCCAGCGGCAGCACGACTGAAACGCTCAAATGCGTGGAATTGTCCGCTGGCAACGTCCGACAAAGCGAAGTGCGCCATGTAGATCCCCTCGGTCGCCCATGCGGAGGGACGCGTGGTGGCAATCGGCGTCAGACCGATACGGAAGAAGGTGAGCTGAAAGCCGAAGTGGCGGCCGTTGGCCGTTTGCACATTGCCTGTGACATACCACCATTCGTATTTGTACTGTGGATGTGGCCCGTGATCTCGTGGAAAAACAAACTCTCGGGGAGCATAAGCTCGAGCAAACCCGGTGGCGTCGGCGTCGCCTAAGGTCCGGGCGATGGAACGTGCAGTCTCATGGCTGTTGCCTTGCTCATGTGCCTTGTTCACGCAGGAGACGCCTGCCAGCATCGCGCTCAGAACAACCGGTGCAATGAAAAATCGTAGGTTCATTCGGTTCGCAGCGCCAGCGCGGGCGGCGCTGAGGCCATCTTCAGTGCGGGGTAGAGTCCGGCCAACACAGCGGCAACAAGCGCTAGCGCCAGGCCCTCCAGCAATAGTGTCGGCTCGATGGCAACCTGTAGACTCCAGCCGAACGCGCGGCGATTGATCACCAACACCAAAGCTAACGCAAGACCGATTCCTAGGGGCAGCGCCAGTAGCCCTGCCGTTAACCCCATCAAGCCCGTTTCCGCGGTGACCAGCTGCCACACCTGCCGCGGCGTTAAGCCCGTCGCCCGCAGTACCGCCAGCTCGCGCTCACGTTCGAGCTGTAACGCCATGAGTGCGCTTAACACGCCAATGAAAGCCACGACTGTCGCTAATAACCGCAGTATTGCTGTAATGGCAAAGGTGCGATCGAAAACCTCGAGTGACGCCTGGCGCAATGCCTGATTCGACCGGATCAAGACTTCCTGGGTACCTGCCAGCGCTTGTACCCGTGTCAGCAGATCGTCGATATCGGTTAGGTGGGCGGCATAGAGTCCGACCGAGGTAATCGCACGATCGCGCCAATAACGCTCATAGATACGGCGGCTCATCGTCACCCGCCCTTCGTCTGAGCCATAGTCGTAATAGATACCGACTATGTTGAAGCCGTGCATACCACCATCCGTGCGCAGCGTAATTGTGTCGCCCACGCTCAACCGGTGGTGATAGGCGTAAGGCTCCGACACAATCACGGTGTCGCTATCTTGCAATGCCTTCCAGGCATCAGCCACGTTACCCTGCTTGAACTGAAACGCCTCGAAGTGACGTGCATTGGTGTGCAACACTCGTAGTTGAATAACGCCTCCTGGTCCGTCCAGGCGCACGCGGCGCAGCGTGCTGATTTCCGACACCCCCGGAAGTGCCGCCAGACGCGCCACTAGCGCCGGGTCGAGTGTCGCCGCGGCCGGCGCTGTTTGTACGACGGGTGCGGTGACATAGATATCGGCCCGCAGTGTAAAGACAAGCCAATCGACAAAAGACTGGCGAAAACTGTCGATCATGATACCGACGCCGATGGTGGCGGATACCGCTACGGCGAGTGCGGCAATCGCCGTGCCTGTGCGACTCAGCTTGGCCGCCACCCCACCCGCTGCCATTTCACCGATGATGCCGAAGATGCGCGCCATTATCGGCCTGCATGCCCGCATCAAAGCGAGGGTCAACAACGGTGCGAGCAACGCGAAAGCGATCATGACGGCGAACAATCCTGCGTAGCTCAAGAGCAAGCTGCGGCTAGGGAACAGCAGTATTGCACTGGCAACCACTGCCAGCGCGGTGCCATACAATGCCGCCGCAAACGCGCGACGACGCGAGCGTGTCTCAATACTGGAGCGACGTAATACGGCGGCAACTTCCGTGCGCGTCGCCTCGTAAGCGGGAGCCAGCGCTGCGACTACAGTAGCGCCCAGACCCAGGGCAATACCTTTGAAAAACGAAGCCGGCACTAATGTGATCGATGTCACTGACAGGACAAAATACAGGTCATTGATCGTCTGCACGACCCGCCCTACCAATCCTTTAGCGATCAGCACACCGAGCGCGGTTCCCAGGACTGTACCGATCAATCCGATGACGAGCGCCTCGGCCACCACCAGTATGTACAGCTGCAAACGTGTTACCCCCAGTGCCCGCAGCGTGCCGATCAACACACGGCGTTGTACGACCGTGAAGGTCATGATGTTATAGATCAGGAACACCCCGACTAGCAGTGCCAGCAGGCTCAGTGCCGTAAGGTTGACGCGGAACGCACGAGTCATCTGGTCGAGGGCTTGCGATCGATTTGCTGCGCGCACGATTTCCGCGCCCGGTGGCAGCGCTGCACGCACGCGCTGAATGAGCTCAGTGTCGTCGTCCCGTATAACAAGATCGATGTGGCTCAGCCGACCTTGCATATCTAGCAACTCCTGCGCCGTAGCGATATCCGCAACTAAGACGGAATCGAACGCCTGTTGCGTGACCGGGTCAGGTGCCTCAAGCAAGCCAACGATCGTCACGCGCCGCCAGTTGCTACCGATGCGCAGATTGAGCGTATCACCGGGCCTAACGCCGAGCCGTTTTGCGGTGCGCGGGCTCAACAACACGGTAGCGGGCTGCGTCAATAACCGGGTGATATCGGCTTGCGATTCCCGAGTACCGACGAGCGTGCGAAAGTGCCCCTCCGCAAAAGGATCGATGCCCAAGATCTTGAATGTCTGCCCGGTGGGATCGGCTGTACGCGCATAACCTTCGATCACCGGTGCCGACAATCGAACGCGTTGAGTGATACGTAGTTCCCGGTAAACCTCTTCGGGCAAACCGAGCGGCCCACCGACGACCTCATGAGTAGCGCGGCCCGATAACGCCTCCACTGATAACAGAAAACCGCGGCGCGCGCTTTCATTTGCCAGGTCTACGGCGACGACAACAGCCACTCCCAAAGCAACGCCGAGAATGGACAGACTCAGCAGCCACGGATGACGCCGCAGATAATGACGACTGGCACGAGCGAGAATCACGTGGCGCTCATCTCCTCGGCATTGACCGGCGTCAGTCTGCCATCATCGAGACGGAAACCGCGGTCGGCGAGGCCGAGCGCCTCGACGCTATGTGACACCATGATCAGCGTTGCGCCAACCGCACGTGCCATGTGCGCGAGCAATTTCAGAGTCTGGTGGGACGATTCGCGGTCCAAGTTACCGGTGGGCTCGTCCGCCAGTAACAACTGTGGTCTATGCACCAACGCGCGCGCTATGGCGACGCGCTGCTGCTCACCACCGGATAGTCGATCCGGATAGCTGGTCGCTCGATCCTGCAATCCGATACGCTCCAGCAGCGTATGCGCGAACGCACGTCCGCCGCTATCGAGCGCAGCGTTCAACTCGAGTGGCAGGTAAAGATTCTCCTGCACAGTAAGGGTTTGGATCAGATTGAAAAACTGAAATACAAAACCGATGTGGCGTCGACGGAACAGCGTGCGCTCGTTCTCCGATAGCGTTGACAGCGACGTACCATCGATAATGACTTCGCCGCCGGTGGGCAGGTCGATGCCGCCGATCAGATTGAGTACCGTCGACTTACCCGAGCCGCTTCGACCTAGCAATGCGACGAATTCGCCGCGCCCAATAGTGGCATCGATCTCCCGCAGGACCACGCGCTGGCGCTCACCCTCTTGATACGTTTTGCTGAGGCGCCGCAGCTGCACCCGTGGTTCATTCGAAGCCGAGCTGGCATGGACAGGCGTCTCAATCATGAGCAATCGAAGAATTTTACAGGTCTCACGTCCGATCCGTGACTGCGCCGACAGCGACAACATCCCACCGGCTGCTAGGCAATACAAAGAAATACCCCGTACAGCCGGGGTATTAGCAGGGTGCTTCTCTTGCGGCCGTCAAGCCGATATTGACTACTTCTTCGGTTTCGGCGGGAAACGTTCGAGAATGCGCGTGACAGCCTCGTTCAGCTGCTCCCTTCCCTTCTTGCGGTTCACCTCGGCCTGCGCGGAGCCGCGCCACATCAGATCGTGCGTCTTCGGGTTGACCACATCAATGATTAACGAGCCCTGCTCGTACTCATAGGTATAGCTCTGCGGCATCATCGTGCCGGTGCCGGCGCCATAACTCCACCCCCAGCCTGCACGATATCCGTAGTAGTCATTCATAGTCGATACAGCGAGCTTTTTTTCAAGCGCTACATGGTAACCCACCAGAAAATCAGGCGTACCGCTGGATGCTAGCGCGTACCCTTGCTTAGCCAGCTGCAACTGTATGAGCTCGCGAATGCGTTGGTCGAGGGCGGGATTGTCGAGTCGCGGGTCGCCGGTCACTTTCTTGGCCGCCTTGGTCCAGTCATAGGTCTTTAGTCCAGCGAAGTTCGCCGAAGGATCGTGGTCCGAGTGGACCTGCATCGTCGAGCAGCCCGCGAGAACGACAAACAAGAGGAGCACTATCGATCTAGCGACGAAGAACATATACGCATTATGGTACCAACGGTAGGCAGCGGCAACCGCTGAGTGGCCCACGCATACGGCGGCTTTAGGGTAACAGCTTTATCCACCAGCCATCTTCAAGCCAACGTTTCTGAATCTCCTCAAGTCTGTCGGTTGCTTCCAGAGTCTCCATGAAATTTCCCACCCAGTTGAGCAATAGCGGGTCGCTGGCGGGTAGCGCGATACCGATTGGCTCGTAGGTCAAGCGCGTATACACGGATGACAAGCCGGCGCCTGGATAACGCAAATGCGACACGGCACACAGCGGCGAATCGGCAACCATTGCATCCACTTTACCTTTGAGCACCAAATCGACGCCTTCATCGTAGTCCACCGTGGTAATGAGCTTGGCTTTGGGGAGGAACTGCTCGACAAAGTACTGGCTGGTGGAACCCTTCAGCGCGGCCAGCCGCAGATCCGGTTTCTTGATCTGCGACGGCTCTTTTGCCGTGGCGATGTCGCTTAGCTTGCTGAGAAAACATTTGCCCGAAACCATGTAGGGACCGGCAAAGGCGACCTTCAGGTTACGTTTTGGTGTCATCGTCATTCCCGACAGCACCATGTCAACCTTGCCGGCCTCGAGCGCACCGAGCAGATCCGCGAATGCCATAGTCTTGATCTTTAGTTCCACCTCCATGGCGTCCGCCATCAGCTTCGCCAAATCGATCTCAATGCCGACAACCTGTTTATCCTTGGTGGTCATATTGAGTGGCGGCATCGAACCGGCGGTGCCGATGGTCAGCACGCGATGCTTCAAGATGCGATCGATTACCGGCGAGGCCGATTCGCGGGCAAAGGTCTGAGCTGTTTGACCCAAACCAAGAAGTACAACAAATATAAGAAAATACCGACCAAATGCGTGACGCATGTACATGGTTTTTCTCCTCTGGGAGCGACTAGCTGATCGCGGTTCTTCGCTGGTCACCGCAGCAGGCCGGCAGCAAAACAGTTCTCCTGCCCGCAAGCATGAGAATGATACCATCCCCAGGCCGTATCGACAGCGCACAGGCCCCGAGTCGTTAGCATCTGCGCCTGATCGCGCCTTCGCGCAACAACACAAACCAAGGTGACCACAAGCATGAGTAATCCAGCAGCTCCCCGCATGCCGGTACTTGAGAAGGACTGGAAGTACTACCTGGGGCTTTTTCTATTTATCTTCAGTTGGCTGATCTTTTTTTTCGCGCTGCTGGCACCCTTCATGCCAGTATCGAAAGCTACCGCGGCAGCACTCGCTACGGTATTTATCATCACCGGTGAGGTAACTTTCTGGGCCAGCGTCGCGCTCCTAGGTAAGCCTTTCATGCAGCTGTTGAAAGCAAGACTGATTGCTTTCTTGCACAGCCGTAGGCCTGCGGAACTTCGCCGCGTGAGCAAACGTAGACACGATATTGGACTTGCGCTCTTCTTCTGCAGTTTCCTTTCTTATTACCTGGCGTTGGCCGCCGCCTTCCTCGACCTTCCCAGGGATCATATGCTTAACGCGATTACCTATATTCTAATCGCGGGGGGTGCAACATTTTTCGTCAGTCTGTTCGTGCTCGGCGGCGAGTTTTGGGCAAGACTGAAGAGGCTTTTTCAGTGGCCAGGATATACGTCGCCTTCCTGAAAGCCGATCAAACGAAGGATAGTCTACGTGTCAACAGCACCAACCACTAGATTACGCGTGTATGGATCTTGACTCAGGCGACCTTTTGCAACCACGCTTTCGCGAGCTGCACGGCATCCGCCAACGTGACTTCGGCAAGACGACGCCAACCCGGCCGTTGCTGGATTTCGCCGAAGGTCACGTAGGACCAAGCATCCACGTCGGTGTGGAGTTGGTGTACGAGCGCGTTGTTCAGTTTATGTCCGGGTTTGTGTGCGAAGAAATGGCCAATGATCGGCACACCCGCAAGCGCCAGATCGCCGATGCAATCGAGGATCTTGTGCCGCACGAACTCATCGTGAAAGCGCAATCCTTCTTGATTGATCACCCGCTCGCCTTCGATCACAATCGCATTCTGCAGTGACCCTCCCAGCGCTAAACCCATCTCGCGCAGTTGACCTACCTGCTCGGCAAAACCGAATGTACGGGCTTTAGCAAGCTCACGCTTGAAAGTATCGTCATTCAGCTCGACAGAGTATCGTTGGAAACCAACCGCGCCGTTGGCGAAATCAATTTCGACTGTAAGCTTTGGCGTGATATCTGGCATCAGCAGCGCAAACTTATCGCCATCGCAGACAGTGATGGGCTTATGTAGCTGAATGGCTCGGCGCGGGGCGGATTGGGTCACTGCACCTGCGCGATCGATCAACGCCACGAACGGAGCTGAGCTCCCATCCATGGCAGGAACTTCGGGTCCGTCAAGCTCGACTAAGGCGTTATCGATACCACAGCCGTACAGCGCTGCCATTAGGTGTTCGACACTGCGAACCGACACGCCATACTGGTTGCTGATCACCGTGCACTGCTGGGTATCGGTGACATTGTCCCAACGTGCGAGTATCAAGCGCTCGGCAACCGGCATGTCCTTGCGTATGAAATGAATGCCGGTGTTTATGCCGGCGGGTCGCACGCGCATCGAGACTCTGTGACCAGTGTGCAGACCGATACCTACGTAGCGTACGTTAGACTTCAGTGTACGTTGCGTCATCCAGTCAATGTTTTTCGCCGCAATCACGCAATACCCTCCTTGCCACCGTTGCCAGATCGCCGTAGCACCTACCAGTGCATGCTTGCGCCAGCCTCGCCCAAAGCGCAGAATTTCTTGGGACTGCCGCTCCCGCTTAGGTCTTGGACGCTTACAGGTGCCATGATCATCATGCGGTAAGATAGTACTAACTACGGCGTTATTGGCAGTCCTCAGGCGCCATAATGTTGTCTTCTCGCGTAGTTAATTACGGGATCGAATGATGCAACCAACTACCATAAGCTCGTGGGCGCTGATGATATGGAAGGCCATTGAGTCCTACGGGCGGGATCCGCGGCCTCTTTTCGAACAAGCCGGGCTCGACCCCAGTAAGCTGCGCGATCCGAACGGGCGCTACCCGATTTCGGCGCTCACACGCCTTTGGCGGCTGGCGGCGCGGGCGACCGGTGATGCACATCTAGGTCTGACCGCCGCACGGTTCCTGCATCCCACGACGCTGCACGCCCTGGGCTATTCCTGGCTCGCGAGTGAAACGCTGAAAGAGGCGTTTGAGCGCGTCGAGCGCTACCACCGCATCGTGAGTGACGGCTTCGAGGCGCAGCTGCAGGCGACAGCCGACGCGTATCGCTTTGTCATGCGAACAAGTGACTCGGTCATAGCCGCCGATGAAGCCGTTGACGCCGCGGTGGCCACTGTCGTAATGATGTGTCGCGCGAGTCGCGGCGCCGATTTCGACGCACTGCGGGTACAGATGCAGAGATCGGCCCCGGCCGACCCGGGGGCCTATGCGCGTCTGTTTCGTGCACCGATCGAATACAGTGCCAGAGAAAACGCCCTGTTCTTCGACAAAGCGGCGATCGAAGCACTCTTACCAACTGCTAATGCCGAACTCGCACGGGCCAATGACAAGGTTATCACCGAATATCTCGCGCGCTTCGACCGTGGCAGCGTCAGACGCCAAGTTGAGCTTAAGCTGCTCGAGCAATTGTCCTCCGGACACGCCAGCCAGGAATCGATCGCCAAGTCACTGCACATGAGCTCGCGAACCCTGCAGCGCAAGCTCAAAGAGGAAGGGGCTACGTATAAGCAGATGCTGGATGACACCCGCCGCTATTTGGCGTCTCAATACGTCAGGGAACAGCGTCTATCGGTGAATGAAATCACCTTCTTACTCGGTTTCTCCGAGCCGGCCAATTTTTCGCGTGCCTTCAAACGCTGGACTGGGCGCTCACCGAGCGCTTTCCGGGCAATGGACTAGCGCCGTCCAGCTTGACCCTTGCTTGGTCATGTCGCATCATCGCCCCCCGACCTGCTGGTCGCCGCCATTTTGATACCTAGATCAAGAACACGGCTGTACCCCCAGTGTGACCACCACAACTACACCGATACTCTTGCCGACTCGGCCACGCCGGCTGCTTTTCTGGCTCACGCTCAGCCTGCTCATGCTGTGTACAGTCAGCGGCTGTGAGCAGAAGCGGAAGCAGGCAGACGCTGTTGGTCCAATCGAGGTCACGGCACTTACGGTGGTGGAGAAGGATGCGCCTGTTACCTTTGAGTTCGTCGGCAACACCGAGAGCTCGCGTCAGGTGGAGATTCGAGCGCGTGTTAACGGTTTTCTCGATCAGCGCGTGTATGCCGAAGGCGCGTTCCTCAAAGCGGGCACACTCATGTTCCTCATGGATGCCAAACCGTTTGCCGCTCAGCTCGCTGCGGCCCGAGCCGAGCTAGCGGAGCAACAAGCAAGACTGGAAACGGCGCGCGCCAACCTGAATCGCGTCAAACCGCTCGCCGCACAAAACGCCGTAAGCCAGAAAGATTTGGACGATGCTACCGGCCAAGAAAAAGCAGCGGCAGCGGCAGTCGAAGCGGCAAAGGCCAACGTTGAACAAGCGTCGCTGAACCTGAGTTATACCAAGATCCATACACCGGTCACGGGCCTTTCGAGTTTTGCCAGGGTGCAGGACGGGGCCTATGTCAACCAAGCAAATAGCCTGCTCACCTACGTCGCGCAGCTCGACCCTATTTGGGTAAATTTCAGCATCTCGGAAAACCAGCGTCTACAAGTCGAAGCCTTGACCAAAGAAGGCAAGCTGCGCCCACCGCCAAACGAAGACTACGCGGTCGATGTCATCCTGGCGAACGGAGCGGTGTACCCCCACGTCGGTCGTATTACGTTTGCTGACGCCTCCTATAGCCGCGAGACTGGGACGTTTCTGATCCGTGCAACCCTCGCGAACCCGGATGGCACTCTGCGTCCCGGCCAGTTCGTGCGGGTGCACATTAAGGGATCGACTCGACCGAATGCTATTCTGGTGCCACAGAGTGCGGTGCTACAAGGAGCCCAAGGGCATTTCGTGTGGATCATCGACAAGGACAACAAAGCACAGATTCGCAACGTCCAAGTAGGACCCTGGCACGGTAACCAGTGGTTCATCAATAGCGGACTCGCCGCGGGCGATGTGGTGGTCGTCGACGGCTCGGTACGTTTGGCGAACGGCGCTCCGGTAAAGATCGTCCAGCAAGCGCCGATGCAGGCCCACCCCAGCGCAAGTGAGTCTGTGACATCGCCGCCCGCTGCAACGGCAGTGAAGACAGGCACCGACAGCAAGCCCTAACGAGGCGCCGCGTGATTTCCCAGTTTTTTATCGACCGTCCCATTTTCGCCTCGGTCATTTCCATCGTCATCACTCTTGCCGGGCTGGTGGCAATGCTCAGCATCCCAATTGCCCAGTATCCGGAAATCACGCCGCCGCAAGTACAAGTAGCGGCGACCTACCCGGGAGCAAACGCCGATGTCGTGGCACAGAATGTCGGCGCACCGATCGAACAACAGGTGAACGGCGCCGACAACATGATCTACATGTCATCGACCAGCTCGTCCACCGGCAATTACACGTTGACGGTCTATTTCAATATCGGCACCGACCCGAGCCTCGCGCAAGTGGATGTACAGAACCGTGTAAACCTGGCGTTGCCACAACTTCCCGATGCCGTCACGCAACAGGGCGTGCAGGTGCAAAAGAAATCGCAGACCTTCCTGATTGTGATTGCACTCTATGCCCCAGAGGGGCGCTATAACCAGGATTTCATCGGCAACTACGCCAACATTTACGTGCTGGATGCGCTCAAGCGCATTCCGGGGGCTAATCAGTCGTCGATCCTGGGCGTGCCGGACTATGCCATGCGCATATGGCTTAAGCCCGATCGCATGGCGCAACTCGGTATCACGGCAACTGACATCGCCAATGCGGTACGCGCGCAAAACCAACAATTCGCCGTCGGTCGCATCGGCCAACCGCCGACGCCTCATCCTGTGGAACAAACCTTCCCTGTGACGACCACAGGGCGCCTGACAGAACCAGAGCAGTTCGAAAATATTATTTTGCGCGCGGAAAGTCAGGGCGCCGCGATCGTGCGTATCAAGGATGTCGGGCATGCGGATCTCGGGCAGAAAGACTATTCGATCCGTAGCAAGTACAACGGCAAGCCAGCCACGCTGATTGCCGTCTACCAGCAACCGGGCGCCAACGCGCTTCAGGTTTCGCAGCAAGTGCGTGAGACGCTGGCGAGACTAGGCAAAGGCTTTCCCGACGGTCTCGAGTACGCAGTTGCGCTCGATACGACCACCTTCATCCAGGCCTCTATCGATGAAGTTATTACGACTTTCTTTGAGGCGTTGGCGCTGGTTGTGCTCGTCGTCTACCTATTCCTGCAAAGCCTGCGCGTGACCTTGATCCCGCTATTGGCGGTGCCGGTCTCCATCATCGGCACATTCATAGGCATGATCGCGCTCGGCTTTTCCATCAATATGCTGACCTTGTTCGGCATGATCTTGGCAATTGGCATCGTCGTCGATGACGCGATCCTGGTGATCGAAAACACCGAGCGCAACATGACGGCGCTTGGGCTTGCACCCAAGGAAGCCGCCAAGCATGCCATGAACGAGGTGACGGGACCGATCATAGCTACGACGCTGGTGTTGTGTGCCGTATTTCTACCGGTCGCCTTTCTCGGCGGCATCACCGGCCAACTCTATAAACAGTTCGCCGTAACGATCGCCATCTCGGTGGTGTTGTCCAGCATCATCGCCTTGACACTCTCGCCTGCCCTCGCGGCGATGCTATTGAAACCGGAACACGGAGAAAAACGCGGCTTCTTCAAATGGTTCGACTCCACCTTTGCACGGCTGACCGAGGGCTACGCCCGTGGCGTGCAGCTGGCGATTCGGCGGGCGTTTATTTCCCTGGTTGTGTTCGGTGGCGTGCTGGCGGTTTCCGGCTGGCTGTTCAAAACCTGGCCAACGGCGTTCGTGCCACCGGAGGACCAAGGTTATATCTTCGTGCCCTACTTCCTGCCGGAAGCGGCCAGCCTCGATCGCACAGGCGAGGTCGGAGATCGCGCGGCGGCATTCTTTAGCAACCATCCCGCCATTGCCAACGTCACGCAATTCAATGGCTACAGCCTGATCGATCAACAGAACAAGAGTAACGCGGGTCTGCTGTTCGTTGCCTTTAAACCCTTCGATGAGCGCAAGCAAGCGAAACTGCGGGCACCTGCGATCATCGCGGCAGCCCGACACGACTTCGCCAATGTGCAGGGCGGCTTGATTGTTCCGCTTAATCCCCCGGCGATCCCGGGCCTCGGTGTAACGGCCGGCTTTGAGATGTGGATCCAGGACAAAGGTGGCGGTAACTACGTGCATCTCGAACAGGTCGTCAGGCAAATCGTGCAAAAAGGCCACCAACGGCCCGAGTTGCGTGGCGTTAATGCCACCATCCGCGCCCATACCCAACAGTTGTTGGCGGATGTGGACCGCGCCAAGGCCGAGACCTTGGGCTTACCGATTTCCGACGTCTACGATGCATTGCAAACCATGTTCGGCTCGCTTTACGTGAGCCAGTTCCCCAAGAACGCCCGCTTGTGGCAGGTGATCTTGCAGGCCGAACCGCGTTACCGCGTGCAACCCGAAGACATCAAGAACATCTATGTGCGGCAGAAAGAAGGCAAGATGGTACCGCTCTCCGCCGTGGTCAACACGCGCTACGTTTCCGGTCCGGACTTAGTGACCCGCTTCAACAACTACCCTGCCGCCAAGATTACCGGCGGCGCTGCACCCGGGTACAGCTCGGGTCAGGCGCTGGCAGCGATGCAGGAGCTCGCGCGCGAGGTAATGCCCACCGACTATGGTTTCGAGTGGTCCGGTGAGGCTCGTGAAGAGCAGCTAGCCGGGGCTACGGCGATCATCGCCTTCGGCTTCGGCCTGATCATGGTGTTTTTGATTCTCGCCGCCCAGTATGAACAATGGTCGCTACCATTCGGCGTCATCCTGGCAGTGCCCTTTGCCCTATTCGGGGCATTGCTGGCGATTGTCTTGCGGCAAATCCCCAATGATGTGTACTTCCAAATCGGGCTGATTACACTGATCGCGCTCGCGTCCAAAAACGCAATCCTTATTGTTGAATTTGCCGTGCTCAAGCGTGACGAGGGGTTATCATTTGTCGACGCAGCCGTGGAAGCGGCGAGGCTGCGGTTACGACCGATTGCCATGACTTCATTTTCTTTCATACTCGGTTGTGTGCCGTTGGCGATCGCCACGGGTGCATCCGCCAACAGTCGTCACTCTATCGGCACAGGCATCATCGGCGGCATGCTGGGTGCTACCCTTATCGCTATCTTCTTTATTCCTCTGTTCTTCGTCTTGTTCGAAACGCTGAGCAGCAAGTTCTTCGGCGGAAAGCCATCGCCCACGAGTAAGAACGGTAAGAAGGTCAGTGGTGGTGCAGCACCTGCGGGCGCGTCACGCGCCATGCGTGAAGGTGACTGAAATGCCATTGCATCGGTCGATAGTGCTGCTGGTATTCCTGCTTCCGGGTTGTATGGTCGGCCCGAATTACCAACGCCCACAGATCGAGACACCGCAAAGCTTTCGTTTCGAGGAAACAAATGCACAGGACACGGCCAATGCCGCCTGGTGGGAGCAGTTCCAGGACACGGTATTGAATGAGCTTATTCTCACAGCCCTGAAAGAAAATAAAGACGTGCGCATCGCCGCCGCACGTATCGATCAGTTCGCCGGTAGACTGGGAACCACCCGCAGCGCATTGTATCCCCAGATCGGATATCAAGGCTCTGCCGGTCGTGAGCGTTTCAGCGAAACCACCGGTACGCCGCTGCCGCCTACCACGGAGAACCCGCAGACCAGTTATTTGGCCATCGCCACGGCGAGCTGGGAAATCGATATCTGGGGGCGTGTTCGACGCTTATCGGAATCGGCCCGCGCGGATCTATTGGCGAGTGTCGAAGGCCGTCGCGCCGTTATTCTGACGTTGGTGTCGGCCGTGGCAAATAGCTACGTGGCGCTGCGCGATCTTGACAGGCAGCTGGAAATCGCCAAATCAACGGCGAAGAGTTATGAAGAAACGGTGCAGCTCTTCGAGAAACGCTTTAAGGGCGGCGTGGTCTCGGAGGTCGAGTTGGCGCAGGTACGTTCACAATACGAGC